>PLLI01000109.1 GCA_003140915.1 Candidatus Omnitrophota bacterium | reverse complement strand
ATAGACCTTGTAATCGTTCGGGAAAATACCGAGGACCTTTACGCAGGTATCGAATTCCAAAAAGGGACAAAAGATACAAGGATCCTTATAGAGCTTCTCGAGACGTCGAGCAAAAAAAAGATACGGCACGATTCGGCGATCAGCATAAAGCCGATCTCGGTCGAAGGCTCAAAGAGGATCGTGAAGTTCGCGTTCGAATACGCGCTTAAGAATGACCGGAAAAAAGTTACGGCTGTCCATAAGGCCAATATAATGAAATTCACCGACGGCCTCTTCCTCGAAGTGGCAAGAGAAGTCGCAAAATCGTACGAGGGCAGGATCGCGTTCGAGGACAGGATAGTCGACAACATGTGCATGCAGCTCGTCCAGAAGCCGGAAGACTACGACGTGCTCGTCCTCCCTAACCTTTACGGGGATATCATCTCCGACCTTTGTGCGGGCCTTGTAGGCGGCTTGGGCGTTGCGCCGGGCGGCAATATCGGAAATAACGCGGCGTTGTTCGAGCCTACGCACGGCAGCGCGCCGAAATATAAAGGAATGAATAAAGTCAATCCTGCCGCCATCATCCTGTCGTGCGTCATGATGCTCAGGTACCTGGGGGAGAATAGAAATGCGGACAGGCTCGAGGCCGCGGTCACCCAGGTAATACGGGAAGGCAAGGCCGTTACGTACGATCTCAAGAAAGACAGGAACGATCCGACGGCTGTCGGCACCAGCCAGATGGCGGATGCAATTATAGATAAACTTAAATGACAAAAAAAATATCGATAATAGGCGCAGGCGCGGTCGGGGCAACGCTCGCCCAGCGTCTTCTCGAAAGCGGCGCCTCCGACATCGTCCTTCTCGACATTGCCAAAAATATGGCCGTCGGCAAGGCCCTCGATCTTTTGGACGCCTCTCCGATCGTCGGCCATGAACGGACTATCCTGGGGACCGACGATTATAAAGAGATAAAGTCCTCGGATATCGTCGTCATAACCGCAGGTTTCGCAAGAAAGCCGGGGATGACCCGCGAAGACCTGATAGCTAAGAACGCTTGGATAGTAAAAGGCGTTTCCGAAAACATTAAACGATATTCTCCGGATTCAATAGTCATCGTAGTGACCAACCCTCTCGATACCATGACCTACCTCGCCTACAAGACCACCGGATTCAAAAGAGAGCGGGTCTTCGGAATGGCGGGTCTGCTCGATGCATCCCGGTTTATATATCTCATAGCCGCCGAACTTAAAATCCCGCGCTCCGCCGTCCAGACGTACATGCTGGGCAGCCATGGCGACACTATGGTGCCGATATTATCAAAGACATACGTCTCCGGAAAACCGATATCCGGGATCATGACGAAAGAAAAATTGGGCGCTATCGTCAAAAGAACTTGTGAGCGTGGAGCTGAAATAGTCGGTCTTCTCGGCTCAGGAAGCGCTTACTATTCACCAAGCGCGGCAGTTTTTAAAATGATAAACGCCGCCCTGGAAGATACCAAAGAGGCCTTTGTCGCGTCGGTATGCCTCGAAGGCGAATACGGCTTAAAAGATGTTGCGATCGGCGTTCCCTGTAAGATCGGGAGAAATGGCATCGAAGAGATAATTGAATTGGAACTATCCGAAGAGGAGGAAGCCGCTTTTCGCAAATCAGCAAAGGTGATAAAGAGTTCAATCGATATACTATGATAGATTATGACCTTGCCATCATTGGTTCCGGCCCAGGCGGCTACGTTGCCGCGATCTACGCCGCCCGCCATAAATTGAAAACTTGTGTGATCGAGAAGGACCTTGTGGGCGGAACCTGTTTAAACAGGGGATGCATTCCCACAAAGTCGCTCCTTAATTCAGCTTCCATCATCGCTACCCTGAAAGAAGCGTCCGTTCACGGAATAGAGGCCGGTAATTACACTATCGATTTTGCCAGGATGGTCTCCAGAAAAGATGAAATTGTCCTCCGCCTGAGAGCCGGGATAGAGACCCTTTTCAGAGCAAATAAGATAGATCTCATCCGCGGTACCGGGACAATAGTCGGGCCGAATACGATAAAGATAAACGGCGCAGACCCTATTTTCGCCAAGGATATCATCATTGCCAGCGGCTCGAAAGTGGCCGGCCTCCCCAACATAGAACCTGACGAGATCGATATTCTTTCGAGCGACGCCATCCTGAAAATAAATTCTATCCCGGAGAGCCTTGTTGTAATCGGAGGGGGAGTTGTCGGATGCGAATTCGCGAGCCTTTATAATATCCTCGGCTCAAAAGTGACGATAATCGAATTCACGGACAGGCTGGTCCCGACACAGTCGAGGGAAGTTTCGAAGAAACTCGAGATGAGCCTTAAAAAACGGGGTATCGACGTCTTCACTTCATCCAGCGCTGAATCGGTTGTAAAATCCGGCAAATTAAAGATCGCGATCTCGGGCGGGAGATCGATGGAGGCTGAGAAGGTGCTCGTCTCGGTCGGCAGAAGGGCGAACACGGATTCTCCGGGAGATTTAAAGGCCCTCGGCATAGGAATCGAAAAAGGCCGGATAACCATTGATGAATATCTCAGGACCAACTTGAAGAATATTTACGCGATCGGCGATTGCATAGACGGTCCTCTCCTGGCACATAAGGCGTCTTACGACGCCATTATTGCCGTTGATAATATTTTAGGCAAGATGAGAAAATACGACTATTCCAACGTCCCCAGCTGTATCTGGACGGAGCCTGAAATAGCGAGCGTGGGGATGTGCGAAGAAGAGGCGCGGGCAAAATATCCGGATGCAAAAGTCGTGAAATTCCCATACCTTGGGAGCGGCAAGGCATATCTGATGGGTAAGGTTGAGGGATTTGCCAAGATCATTGGGGATTCGAAAGGAAATATACTGGGAGTCGAGATATTCGGCGAGGGGGCTTGTGACCTGATCGCGGAGGCAACTCTCGCAAAGACGGCAGGCGTCGGCATAGAAGAATGGAGCCGCGTTGTCCACGGCCATCCCACGCTCTCTGAAATATTGCAGGAGGCAGCGCATGCCTTTTGCGGAACACCGATACACGGGCTTTAAAGATGATACTGGATCTGGGACGCATAGATTATGAAGAATGTTATATGGTCCAGAAAACGTTTGTCGGGAAAAGGCGGCTGGGCGAGATCGATGACAGCCTTATCCTTGCCGAGCACAACGAGGTCTTTACCATCGGCAGGACCGGTGCGATGGATAATCTGCTCATATCGAATGAAACGCTTGCGTCGATTGGCATTAAGATCCTGCGGGTAGACAGGGGCGGAGACGTTACGTTTCACGGTCCGGGCCAACTGGTTATCTATCCGATAATAGATTTGAAGAACGCCGGCAAGGACCTTCACAGGTATTTAAGAGACCTTGAGGAAGCGGCCATCCGTTTTTTAGACGCCTACTCTGTCAGCGGAGAAAGGGTATACCGGAAGACCGGCGTGTGGGTCTCAGGGAAAAAGATAGTTTCGATAGGCGTCGGCGCGAGCAACTGGGTGACGTTCCATGGTATGAGCATAAATATAAATTGCGACCTGAATTTCTTCTCGATGATAAATCCGTGCGGGATGAAAGACGTTGAGATGACATCTCTCGAGCTGGCCGGCGGCCGCAAAATAAAAATGGCGGACGCGAAGAAAAATATCCTGAAATCTTTTAAAGGGGTATTCGGTATACATAATGGCGAATATAATTACAGAGAGGCCGTCCTGGCTTAAGAAACGGCTTGTAATGAATAGCGCTCCGGCCGGCACGAGTAATATATTGTCGGAGGAGGCGATACATACCGTTTGTGCCTCGGCTTTTTGTCCGAACCAGAACGAATGTCTTTCAAATGGTCAGGCGACCTTTCTTTTGCTGGGTGATCTCTGCACGAGAACCTGCGCATTTTGTGCCGTTAAAAAAGGAATGCCGCAGGCCGCCGGCGGCGACGAATCTTTTGCGGTGACGGAAACCGTCAAAAAACTGGACCTTCGATACGTTGTTCTTACGTCAGTGACGAGAGACGATCTTGAAGACGGCGGGGCAGGGCAATTCGTGAACGTTATCCGCTCCATAAGACAGTATTCGAAGGGGATAAAGATAGAAGTTTTGACGCCGGATTTCAGTGGAAATAGGGAAGCTGTAAGAAGGGTGAGCGATGCGAAGCCGGACGTCTTCGGACACAATATTGAGACGGTTGAAAGATTGTATCGCACGGTCAGGGCCGGTGCGGATTACCACCGCTCCTTGAATTTATTGCGATACGTAAAGAAGTTGAACGCCTCTGGATTAACCAAGTCCTCGATCATGGTGGGTTTAGGCGAGAGCGAGGAAGAGCTTTTGTCGGCCATGAAAGATATCAGGCGAGCCGGCTGCGACATATTGACCATCGGCCAGTATTTGAGATCGCGGCCGGATAATCTACCTGTTGCGAAATATATAAGGCCGCAGGAATTCGATAAATTTAAAGAGGCGGCCCTTGAGATGGGCTTCAAATATTGCGCCTCAGGGCCGTTCGTGAGAAGCTCTTACTTAGCGGAAGAAGCGTACAACTCAATAAAGGGGGCGTTATGACAGAAGTTAAATTACCACCGATAGCTGAAGGCGTGAACAAGGCGAACGTATCTTACTGGCATCACGCGGCAGGTGATAATATCAAGGAAGGCGAGGATCTCGTAGAGCTCGTGACCGATAAGGCCACCTTCAATTTGCCGGCGCCCGCATCCGGGATATTAAAAGAGATATTGGTGAACGAGGGGGATGAGGTGAAGGTAGGGCAGGTCCTGGCAAAGGTAGAGTAGATCAAAATGAAAAAAGCTTTGCTCCTATTTATATCGGAACACTCCGGCCATCACTGTGCCTCACTCGCGATCGAAAAAGCACTGCACGAACTGGAGTCCGGGATCGAGACCCTTAATATAAATTCGTTCAATTACACTAATCCGATCCTGGAAAAGGTGATAAACAGGGCATATATGGGCGTCGTTAAAAGGACGCCTGAACTGTGGGACTACCTTTACGATAATCCAAAGGTCCTCAAGCAAACGCAAAAATTGAGGGAAATGATGCACAGCCTCAATACCGGCAAGTTAAAGACCTTGCTGGATGACTTCAAGCCCGGTGTCATTGTTTGCACTCAGGCCTTTCCCTGCGGCATGGTCGCGGATTACAAGAAGACTTTCAGCCTGGACATTCCTATAGTTGCCGTCTTGACCGATTACGCACCGCATTCATATTGGATATATCATAACGTGGACCAGTATGTGGTGCCTTCGGAGGAGACCGGCGAGAAGCTGGTGGCGAATGGCATAGACCCGTCCAGGATCAGGGTATACGGTATTCCGATAGACCACAAATTTCAGAATTCATCCGGCAAGGATGCGTTATGCGAAAAATTGTGTCTTGATAGAAAAAGACCGCGCGTCCTGGTCATGGGCGGAACTCAAGGGTTAGGGCCGATAAAAGAAGTGGTAAGGCTCCTGGACAGATCGAGCCTGGATTTGCAGCTCGTAATCGCATGCGGGACCAACAAGAAGCTGTATAATTGGCTCACACCCAGGCGGCACCGAAAGAAGATGCTCGTATTATCATACGCTACGAACATTGACGAGCTGATGCAGGTATCGGATATCATACTTACGAAGCCGGGCGGGATAACCACGGCCGAAGCGCTTGCCATGGGCCTGCCGATGCTGATCGTGAATCCCCTGCCGGGCCAGGAAGCGATGAACACTAAATTTTTATTGAAAGAAGGGGTCGCTGTCAAGGCCGAGAGCCCCGAGGATGTACTGATACTGTTGGAAGAGTTGTTTGAGAATAAAAATAAATTGAAGGCGATGAGCGATAAGGCGCGATCGCTCGCGAAGCCCGACAGTTCGGTTAAAATAGCAAAGATGGTGTTGGAGATGGCATAGCCAGATGGCCTTATATATTCTATACAGAGCCGGGTATTTACTTGCCAACTATTTGCCGTTGAAACTTTCCTATGGTGTGGCATGTTTTTTCGCTGATATCTGTTATTTTACCCATCATCGCGATAGGGAGGCCATCATTAAAAATCTCGGCACGATAGTAGGCCCAGCGGCCGACAGTCGCGCCTTGCCGGGAATGGCGAGAGAGCTTTACAGGAATTTCGCGAAGTATCTGGTGGATTTTTTCAGGTTCTCCAGGATAGACGAAGAATACGTGAAAAAATTTGTTAAAGTAGAAGGCGTCCATAATATAGACGCCGCTCTCGCTAAAGGGAAAGGCGTCATCGCCATGTCGGCGCACATCGGCAATTGGGAGCTTGGCGGATCCGTAATCTCTTTGATAGGTTATCCTATGAGCGCGGTGGTACTTTCACACCGGAACAAAAGGATAGATGATTTTTTCAAAAGGCAGCGGTTGCTCGGCGGGTTTACGTCGATAGAGATGGGGCTATCTCTCAAGGCATGTTACCGGATACTAAGATCAAACCAGCTTTTGGGATTACTCGGGGACAGGGATTTTAACAAAAACGGTTTGAGGCTCGATTTCTTCGGGAATAAGACCCTTTTCCCGAAAGGGCCATCGGTATTCAGCTACAGGCTCGGAGCCCCCATAGTCCCGACGCTGATAGTGAGGCAGCCGGATGACACTTTTCGGCTTACTTTCGAGGAGCCCATCTGCGCGGATACCCGGAAGCCGGAAGACGCGGCCGTCCTGGAGCTTGCGGCAAAGTGCGCCTCGATAATAGAATCGTATGTGAGAAGGTACCCGACCCAGTGGTATATATTCAAGGACATGTGGAATAAGGATGCATAAAATCTGTGTTTTAATACCATCGTATAACGAGGCAAAGACCATAGGCCGGGTGATAAAAGAGGCCAGGGCCCAAGGCCTGAGCGTTTATGTCGTCGACGATGGATCATCCGACAACACTGCCGCGATCGCGGAAAGCGAGGGCGCTGTCGTGTTGAAAAATAAAAAAAATATGGGGAAAGGCGCCTCTTTACGCGAAGGGTTCAAGCATATCCTGAAAAAAGACTTTGACGAGGTCCTTGTCATGGATGGGGACAATCAGCATGAAGCCGCCAGCATCCCCGCTTTCATAAAAGAGATGGACAGATCCGGCGCCGATATCGTCATCGGAAATAGAATGCTGAATACGGGATCGATGCCGTATATAAGGAAAAAGACAAACCGCTTCATGTCTTATGTAATATCAAAGATATCCGGCCAGGACATTCCCGATACCCAGTGCGGCTATAGGCTGATAAAGAGAAAAGTATTGGACGCTATTACGCTCGAATCTTCAAAATTCGAGATAGAGTCGGAACTGATCATCAAGGCCAGCCGCAAAGGTTTCAGGATAAGCTCTGTTCCGGTCTCGGCAGTCTATGAGGACGAGCAGAGTAAGATCAATCCCATATTGGATACTTTGCGTTTCATGGCTTTCATTATCAGGATGGGTTTAAAATGACGGAGCACCTGATGCAGGCGAAGGTGATGGCGCTTATAACCAATCTCGGCGACCTGGGCGTCTTTATCGGCATGTTCTTGGAGTCGAGCATCGTTCCCATACCGTCCGAGGTTATCATAATAGGGGCCGGCGCGATAGGCGTGCCGGTCGTATCTATTCTGATATTCGGCTCCCTCGGCGCGACCATAGGCAGCATAGTTGGTTATTCGCTGGGACGGTATGCGGCAATGCCCGTGATATTAAAATACGGGAAATTCATACTGATAAAGCCGCATCACATCGCCAGGGCGGAAGCGTTCGCGAAGAAATACGGCGGATACAGCGTGCTCATCGGACGGGTATTGCCCATCGTCCCGTTCAAAGTCTTCTCTATTGCGGCAGGGATCACGCGGATACCGTTCCCGATATTCATTATCTGTACACTGATAGGCGTTGTGCCGAGGATATTTTT
>PLLI01000027.1 GCA_003140915.1 Candidatus Omnitrophota bacterium | reverse complement strand
TCGTTCAACTCACCGCAGGTATGGGTCCTTAACATTTATTCTATCTTTCCTTTTATCGTTCTTACCACGTCATCGAACTTAACACCCTGCTGTTCCTTGGTCATCATATCCCGCAGCATCGCTTCACCTTTCGAGATCTCGTCATCGCCGATTATGAGCACGAATTTCGCTCCCAGCTTGTCGGCTTCCCTCATCTGAGCCTTAAGAGATTTGTTCTCGTAATCCATATCGAATACGACTTTCTTTTCCCATTTATCGCTGCGCAGCAAGTCTATTAATTCGAATCCTTTTTTCCGCGCCGCGTCACCCATCGTTGCGACATAAACAACTTTTTCATCGTGCGGATCTACGGTTGGGCCCTGTTTCGCCGCAACTATAAGGATACGCTCTACGCCGAGAGCAAAACCTGCGGCGCCAAGCTGCGGCCCGCCCATATCGCTTATAAGATTGTCATATCGCCCGCCGGCCCCCAGAGCATCCTGGCTGCCCAATCCAGGATGAGTGACCTCAAATACGGTTTGCGTATAATAATCGAGACCTCTCACTATATATGGATCTAACTCGTACTTTATGCCCAGTCTGTCCAGGCATGCCAAAACTTTATTAAAATGTTCGTCGCATTTTTTACATAAAAATTTTACCGATTTAAAGGCGCCTCTTATCAGGCTGCGGCACGATTCATTTTTACAGTCAAGCACGCGCAGAGGATTTATATCGAGCCTTTTTCTACAGTCATCACATAATGCGTTCTTTTCTTTTGTAAGTACGCCCCGCAATGTCTTTGACAGGCTCGTCTTATCCTCTTTGCAACCCAGATTATTTATGCGTATTTTATATCCTTTTATCTTCATCGCGTCGAGAAGAGAGGTCAATAGCTTAATAACCTCGGCATCGATTTCCGGAAGCCCCGATCCTATCGCCTCGGCCCCTATCTGATGAAATTGCCTCATACGTCCGGCTTGAGGCCGTTCTGCCCTGAACATGGACCCCATGTAATAAAACTTCTGAAAAGTGTCTGTCTTATGAAGATTCGCCTCAAGGTACGCTCTCACTATCGGAGCGGTCCCTTCCGGCCTCAAAACTATTTCACGTTCTCCCCTGTCCTTAAACGAGAACATCTCTTTAGTAACGATATCAGTCTCTTCTCCTATGGATTTGACGAACAGGGATTTTTCCTCGATTATAGGAGTCCTTATTTCACGATAACCGAATTTCTGAAAAATATCCTGCGAGATCGATTCCATCGCCTGACGAAGTTCTACGCTGCCTACAGGNNGTAACGCCGGTCTTCGGGTTCCTGCCGATCCTCGGTTTTCTAATCTTCACTTTAAAGACCCCGAAGTTGCGAAGCTCTACCGTCTTACCCGCTGCAAGGGAATTAGTAATGTGGTCAAGGGTCTTCTGAACAACCACTTTAACGTCTATCTGTTTTAAGCCTGTCTCCTCCGCTATCTTCATTACGATCTCTTTCTTTGTCATGGCCTATCTCCCTCTCATTGTCCGATCTTTTCCCTGGTCCTTTTAAAAAATACGCCCAATGCGTTAAATTCTTCGAAACGGCGTTTTCTCGCCTTGAGCCGTTCGAATATATTGTTCAGGAATATGTATGAATCTTTCCAATCGTTATTCAGCTTCTTCAAATTATCTTCTGAAATGAACCGGATGGTCTGGATCGAGAGTATATCGTTCACGGGATCGGTCAACCTTCCGTGCGGCATGTACCGGTATTCGAGCGAGCCCTTAAGCTCATCGTACTTATTCCGTATCACAAGCTTCGTCTCAAGGAATTTGTCTTCATCCTCTTTCGTTATAAGCCCTTTCCCCGATATATTTGAGTAGATCGAGTGGAATTTTCCCCAAAACTCGAGAAAACCATTCATTGCCTTAAGGTCTATCTCTGTCTTTTTATCGCGCATAACGTCATATCTCTCAATGGGTTACTGTAGCATCGCCTATCGGTAAAGTCAAGATTAATTCCACCGCGGCGGTGGAATCACGCTACGTCTTGAAGCTGACGACGTCGCGATCGAAGATCTTCTCTATGTCGCGCACGAGCCCTTCGTGCGGCTCGACCGCCAGAGAATTGTTCGCGGTCATGCGCATACGCTTGCCGTCCGGTTTCACGAAGGTCAGATATACCGGTATCCTGCCTGGATATCTGGCCAATACTTTTTTAAGTTTTTCCAGGGCGCCCGTTTCGAGCCCGGCGGTCAAAAGGTCTATAGACACAACCTTCGTATATTTCATCTTGACCGAATCGAGCGACGCCACTTCATTGGCCACTATCTTCGGCTCGTCCTCGCGCAGGCTCAAACGGCCCTTGACGAATACTATAGCGTCCTGTTTCACGAGGTTGGCCGCCTTCTGAAAAGTGCTCGGGAATACCAGGACCTCTACGGTCCCGTCCAGGTCCTCGAGCGAGATGATAGCCATCTTCTCGTTCGTCTTCCGGGTCGTGGTGAACTTCACTTTAGTGATGATGCCGCCTATAAGGATCTCGGCGCCGTCGGCGCAGGTTCTCAATCCTGTCGTAGCGCAGGTCGAGTAAGTCTTCAGTATCTTGTCGAACCTCGCCAGCGGATGGTTCGTGATGTAGAACCCGAGCATCTCCTTCTCATAAGCGAGCAGTTGATTTTCCGGCCACTCCGGGATATTGGGAATATCCTGATAGGTCTTTTTGAAATTTTCCTGGTCCTCGAATTTATCGAAGAACGAGAGCTGGCCGTTCGCGCGGTC
>PLLI01000036.1 GCA_003140915.1 Candidatus Omnitrophota bacterium | reverse complement strand
GGCGCCTACGGTATGGCACGTAAGAGAAAAAAGGCGGAAGAGATACTGAAATATTATTACCCGGGCGCGGAAATATCTACGATCGACAAGATAAAGCTGTAGAAAATATGAAACTTTCAGAATTCGATTATAACTTACCCAAGGAATTGATCGCACAGTATCCGGTGGAGCAAAGGGATAAGTGCCGTCTCATGGTGCTGGATCGTGAAACGCAGTCGATTACGCACAAAACTTTCGAAGATATTACCGGATATTTTAATGAGGGCGACCTTCTGGTGCTGAATAACACGAAAGTAATCCCTGCTCGACTCTTTGGCAAAAGAAAGTCGGGAGGTAAAGTCGAGCTGTTTTTATTGGAGAAGAAAAGCCCAATCTGTGAAGCGCTCGTCAGGCCTGCCGCGCGGATCAAGGAAGGCGAGAAGATCATCCTTGAGTCCGGTGACGAAGTCGAGGTTTTGGGTCGAGGTGATGTCGGCAGGTTCGTTAAGTTCGCCAGGCCGCTGGATGATATATTGAACGAAATAGGGCATATCCCGCTGCCCCCTTATATTGACAGGGCAGATGCCAAGACAGATAAAACGGACTATCAGACTGTTTATAGCGCGAGGGATGGCGCTACGGCGAGTCCGACTGCGGGGTTGCATTTCACGAAAGAACTGCTCGCCAGGGTGTCGGGTGTAGGGTGTAGGGTATCGTATGTGACGTTACACACTAATTACGGGACGTTCGCACCTATAAAGACGGATGAGGTCGAAGCGCATAAAATGCACAAAGAGCATTTCGAACTTCCGAACGAGACGGTAAAGGCGATTATCGAAACCAGGAAGAATGGCGGAAAGATCTTTGCGGTCGGGACGACAACAGCAAGGGTCCTTGAACATTGTGCGGATAATCTTGCGGCGTGCAGCGGCTATACGAATATCTTTTTATATCCCGGTTATCGATTTAAGTTAGTGGATCATCTCATTACCAATTTCCATCTGCCGAAGTCGACGCTGATGCTGTTGGTAAGCGCGTTTGCGGGAAAAGAATTTATATTTAAGGCATATGAACAGGCCATTGCTGAGAAATACAGATTTTTCAGTTACGGCGATTCAATGTTGATACTATAATATGTTCAAATTAATCCACAAAGATAAATCAACTAATGCCAGACTGGGGAAGCTGACGGCCGCGCATGGCGAGATCAATACGCCGGTATTCATGCCCGTAGGAACTCAGGGCACCGTCAAAGCCATCTCTACTGAAGAGCTTAAAACCATCGGTGCTGAGATAATTTTAGGTAACGCGTACCATCTTTATTTGCGCCCCGGACTCGATATTATCGAAAAGGCCGGCGGCCTGCACAAATTCATGGGTTGGGATCGCCCCATATTGACAGATAGCGGCGGGTACCAGATATTCAGCCTGGCTACCTTGCGGAAGTTAAGCGAGGATGGGGCCGAGTTTTCATCGCACATAGACGGCTCCAGGCATTTTATTACCCCCAAAAAAGCAGTAGATATACAAAGGATATTGTGCAGTGATATCATGATGACCCTCGATGAGTGCGTCCATTATCCTGCAGCAAGAGATTATGTCGAACAATCACTCAGATTAACGACGAAGTGGGCGAGAATATCTAAGGAATACCTTGAAGGGTGTAGGGTGAAGGGTGTAGGGTGTAGGGAAAAGCAGCTACTTTTTGGGATCGTGCAAGGAAGTACGTATCTCGATCTGCGCAAAAAAGCCGTTGAGGACCTGCTTGAGATCGGTTTTGACGGCTACGCCATAGGCGGGGTCAGCGTTGGAGAACCGGAAAAGCTTATACATGAAGTCGCCGCCTATACCGCATCGCTTTTGCCGCAGGATAAGGCGCGATACCTGATGGGCCTCGGCACGCCGCCCGATATAGTCGAAGCAATCGCAAATGGAGTGGATATGTTCGACTGTGTTGTCCCGACCAGGAACGGCAGGAACGGCCAGGCCTTTACATGGGACGGCGATATGCAGCTGAGGAATGCCGAATTCAAGGCGGATTTCCGCCCGGTTGACAATACCTGCGAGTGTTTCGCGTGCAAGAATCATACTCGCGCTTACATCAGGCACCTTTTTAATACGGAAGAACTTCTTGGCTTAAGGCTTGTTTCGTTGCATAATCTGCACTTTTATGTTAAACTTATAGAATTATCGCGCGAGGCGATCAGGGAAGACCGTTTCGGTGATTTTAAGAAACAATTCTTAAATCGATATAAGAATAATGGTCCAGATTTTGACAGAGCAAAATCTGGACATCTCAAATAGCATGACAAAACTCAAAATTTTCTCTGAAAAATTTTGAGCAAAGGAGAAGCAAAATGGGATCAGTGCCAAGTCCGTTAATTAATTTATTGCCTATAATATTAATCTTTATAGTATTCTATTTTCTTCTCATACGTCCGCAAAAAAAACAGCAGGACGAGCACAAGAAGATGATTGCAAGTCTCAAAAAGAACGACGAAGTCATAACCGCGGGAGGCATTCACGGGACGATAGTGAACGTGAAGGAGAACACGGTTACGCTTAAGGTCGACGATAATGTCAAGGTAGAGGTGCAGAAGCACAGCATCTCCAGCATGAAGAGAAAAGCTTCGGAATAAGACTTAAAAAAATCCGGGAGGTTAAAGGAATGAATAAAGGTCAACAATGGAAATTATTGGGGATATTTGCGCTTACCATTGCGTCTATCTGGCTCACCTGGCCGCCGTTTGCAGTTAAAGATAAAGAAGGAGCCGTAATCCAGAAGGGCAAGATAAATCTGGGCCTTGACCTCCAGGGCGGCATGCACATCGTCCTTAGAGTCGATACGTCCAAGGTGCCGCTTGAAGCCCGGAAGGATGCAGTTGACCGGGCTATGGAGATAATAAGGAACAGGATCGACCAGTTCGGCGTAGGCGAAATGTCGATCCAAAGGCAAGGGAAAGATAACGTTATTATCCAGCTGCCGGGTATCACCGATCGTGAGCGCGCCCTTGAGATAATAGGAAAGACCGCTCATCTTGATTTTAAAATCGTTTCTGACAACACCGAGGATCTAAAGAAAGCTATCAATAATGAGCCCGTTGAGGGATATGAGCTAAAGTATCTGGAAGGCGAGAGGGCTGGGCGCGAACCTCTACTCATCGCGAAAGAAGCGAGCCTTACGGGCGATCTTTTAGTCAATGCAAAGACAGAATTCAGCTCACGCGGGTTTGGCGAACCATACGTCTCTTTAACGCTCAACTCCAAAGGCGCGCAGATCTTCGCGAATGTTACGGCTACGAACGTGGGGAAGAGGCTTGCGATAGTGCTCGACGATAAGGTAGTCTCCGCGCCCGTAATACGCGAAGCGATCCCATCCGGCCAGGCGCAGATATCCGGTAATTTTTCGGTCGAACAGGCTAACGACCTTTCGGTAATACTCAGGGCAGGCGCTCTGCCGGCTCCGGTCATCGTAGAGGAAGAGAGGACCGTCGGCCCGCTCTTAGGCGCGGATTCCATCAGGAGCGGCTTGCGCGCGGCATTGATAGGAACCCTCCTGGTCGTCGGCTTTATGATCTTATACTATCGCCTGGCGGGCTTGATAGCGGTCTTTGCTGTAATTTTGAACATGCTCCTGATCCTTGCGTGCCTATCCTTATTCAAGGGCACGCTTACATTGCCGGGCATAGCCGGCTTGATATTGACTCTCGGTATGTCGGTCGACGCTAACGTCCTTATTTATGAGAGGATGCGCGAAGAGATGAAGCTCGGCAAATCCCTGCGCGCGTCTATAGCGGCCGGCTATCACAGGGCCCTCTCGGCGATAATCGACTCAAACCTTACTACCATAATAGCTGCCGCGCTCATCTTCAAGTTCGGGACAGGGCCCATCAGAGGTTTCGCGGTGACCCTTACCATAGGACTGCTTGCCAACCTCTTTACGGCGATCACCTGCACGCGCGTACTGTTCGATATCCTGTGTGATCAGTTCAATCTTGCGAAATTGAGCTTCATGCATCTGTTCCGCGAAACGAATATTGATTTTATCGGCAAACGCAGGATATGTTATATATTTTCAGTGCTCTTCATAATAGGCGGCATCATCCTTTTTGCCATGCGCGGAGAGAAGAACTACGGGGTAGATTTCTCCGGAGGCACGCTTCAACAGTATATGTTCCAGAACCCGGTAAAGATGGACGACGTGAGAAAGGTACTGAAAGATATCGGTTACGCCAACGCCTCTATTCAGCAATATGGCAATCCAAAAGAAGTTATTATACGGACGCAAGCCGATATCGCGACCAAGCTCTCGGAGACGTTTAAAAAAGAATTAAAAGATAACCCGTTCCAGATCTTAAAGGTCGAAACGGTAGGCCCGGCTGTAGGGAAGGATTTGAGACAGAACGCGATGATCAGCCTGGCGCTCGGCCTGGCAGGGATCGCCATCTACGTCATGTTCCGGTTTGATTTGAAGTACGGCATAGCCGGCGTCATAGCGCTCGTCCACGACGTCTTCGTGGCCGTCGGCGCCATGGCAATTACGCACAGGCAGTTTGACCTCACTATCGTTGCCGCGCTTCTGACGATAGCCGGTTATTCGATAAATGATACGGTCGTTATTTATGACAGGATAAGAGAAAATCTGCGCATAGTAAAGAAGGGCTCTCTTGCCGAGATCGTGAA
>PLLI01000088.1 GCA_003140915.1 Candidatus Omnitrophota bacterium | reverse complement strand
GGCCGCTTATTATAGGCATAGAAAAGGAGAAGGATAAGGATGAATCAATAACGAAAGAACGCAAAAAAACAGTCGAAGCTATCTTAGGGGCAGAAGCGGATGTAAGGACCGTCGATGATGAAGGGTCTCTCGGCCTTGTTGCAGGCGACGGTAAAGCCACATGTGTCTTCATAGCCAAGGACATCGATGTAAAATTGATCAAGGCTGCCGATATCTGCGCCATAAAACTGGCAAACGATTATGAAGGTATATTTACCATGTCCGCTATGGATGAAGACGCGAGGCTGGAGATCGCCAGGCTGATAGAAAAATTAGTTCCGGAAATAAAAGATATGGAGCCGGCCGAGATATTCGCATTCGTGCAGAATAAGTTACAGACCGATCCCGAATTTGGCAGGCAATTGAATAGAGTACGGGAACTAGTCACCGCGCATATCACGAAACTTAACGGCTATTCCTTATACAACAATCCTGCCATCTGCAAAGAAGGCATAGCTACCGAGAAGAGAGTAGGTGTTGCTATCACCGAAGAGGTCGCTCTCAATAATCCGACGCTTGCCAAAGAAGTCGAGGACGTTATAGAGGCCGGAGGAGATGTGAGTTTTGTTTACGGCGGAACGCTGACGGAATCGCATGCGGAAAAGATCCTTGCCGAAGCAAGGTGCACACCGGAAAATATAGCTAAGGTTCGGCTTGTCAGTAAATACAAGGACGGCAATAAGTTGACGCTGAAGGAACTGGAAGCGGAGATAACCAAAGGCCTGCCGCAAGGGATTACGATCGATAATGTGGGCCTGGTAACTGCGCCCGGTGAATACGCAGCGGAAGATAAACCCGAGAGCATGCATGTGCTCCAAGTTGAGAAGAAGGCCATCAAAGGCAGGCAGGTACTTCTTACCATGAATACGGCGAAGGTCATGTTCAGGATATTAAAGCTGATGAGTAAGGGCGGGGAGATGACTATTGCGGCCGATGCCGAGATACCGGGCCTATCGTATGATTCTGAAACGAAGAGGTTTACGTATCTGCCGCCAATGATACCGGTAAATGCAGGCGAGGAGGTAGAGACTTACAGGAGCGCGATGCTGCTCTTGAGCAGCGCAGCGTAACCATTCCCGACCCGGACGGGTACTGACCCGGACGGGAAATGGTGTTTATGTAACCTCCGGCGAGACGGGCCCGTCTCCGTCGGAGGACGGTTGGCTTCGTCACCGTGGGCCGCCAAGCAACCACGGGGCGAAGCCAACCATATTAAGGTATAAAATAGTTAGTTGATGTGCATTGACACTCCTCTAGTAATATGATACACTTACGCATACACATAAAGAAATAGAAAGTCAGATGCTTTCAGGATTAATTAAAACTGGAGGATTATGATGGAAATTTGGCCAAACTTTCGGCGTAACAAACTATTGCATAAATTGATTTCGCTTGTTGTAGTCCAGTCATTTATCTTTTCAAGTATCTCTTTTGCCGCAGATTCCATTCAAAACAAGCTCGCCATCCCGCAAGCAAAACAGTCTATAATAAGCCCAGACAACATTGTGATTGAGAAAGACTACGGGCTCATAAAGTCGAGATTTTTAGGCAATTCCAACAAACTTATAATCAATATCCAGGACGCGCACTGTAATTACGAAGCGCAGACGAATATCATCAACATTTTAGAGACTTTAATAAAGAATCAGAGTCTCAGTCTGATCTCCGTAGAGGGCGCAGACGGCCTGATCGACACCACCTGGTTCAAGGCCTTCCCTGATGAGGAAGTTAGAAAAGAAGTTGCCACCTACTTTATGAAGAAGGGCGAGATAACCGGCCCTGAATTCCTTTCCATCACTAAAAACTACCCCATAAAATTATTCGGTGCCGAAGACCGCGCCTCCTACATCCAGAATCTGAACGCCTTTACTTCAAGTTATCCCCTTAAAGCCGACACCGAGAAATATTACAATTCCATAAAAACGGCCTTGAATCGTCTCAAGGGCTATATCTACTCCAATGAACTCAAGGCGATGGACGCGAAATCGCAGGATTATGAATCGAAGAAGATACAGTTCAACGACTACATAAGATTCCTGCAGGAGATGGCGGAGAGGACCAGGATAAATTTAAGGGGATATGAGAATTTTTTCCGGCTCGTCAGTGTCCTTATATATGAGAAGAAGATAGACTTCAACGTTACCGATAAGGAGAGGGCGGGTCTCATAGACGAACTCTCGAAAGTTCTCTCCAAGGACGCTCTCACGGACCTGGTATCGCAGTCCATATCTTTTAAATCCGGAAAGATATCCTCGGTGGAATTTTATAATTATCTTAAAAAATCAGCGCTCGATAACAATATTGACCTAGCGAAACAGTACCCGAACCTCTACAACTACATTATATATAACTCCGTATATTCCAGGATCGAGAACGAGAAGCTATTCCACGAAATAAAGAAAATAGAGACGGATATCAAAGAGAAACTATTTACGGGTGACGAACAGCGCACCCTTGATAAATTATCCCGCCACATAGAGATCCTCCTCGGTATGGTCAACATCAAATTATTGAACGGCGATTTCAGCTATTACCAGACCCACAAGGATGAATTCAGCCACGAAGCGTTTGCTGACTTTATAAAGAAGGAAGGCGAAAAATACGGCCTTGCATACGACGTTGAGCCGCCGACCGAAGCTGTTGCCAAGAGCATACCCAAACTTGAAGACTTTTATGCCATTGCCACGAAGCGCGACAAGGCGCTTGTAGACAATACGATAAAAGAGATGGAGAAGGAGAAACAGCAGATAGCGGTCCTGGTCACGGGCGGCTTCCATTCCGAAGGCATGGCGAAATTATTGGAGAAGCAGGGCGTATCATATATAGTAGTATGCCCGTCCATTACAAAAGATGTCCCGACGCCATATATCCAGATACTGACGAACCAGAGGACGCCGTTAGAAGACATATTAACGAGCCCCGACGCGGCGAAGAAGGGCATGCTGGCCGCTATGTTACTCTCTCAATACGCGGCTATCAGTAGCGCGCACATGGAAGCATTGCTTGCTGAAGCGATAAGAAATACCCCGGAGGATAAACGCGCGGAGTTACTGGCGCTGATAAAAGATGTTGTAGGCAGGGAAGAAGGTTTTATAGGCGGTTGGCTAGCCTTGAGCGTGTCACGCTGGATGACGCATATCTTCAGCGTTGCGCGTAACGATCAGTATCTGGGCAAGGTCGATGTGATGAAAGAAGCATACTTTCAGGCGATGGAGAAACAGCTTGAAGAGATAGCGCCGGATAAGAAGGAAGGCATAGCGAAACTTGTAGATGCGATTAAGAATACGAAGATAGAGAGCGGGAAATACCAGGGAAAGACTTTTGAAGAAATTTTTGCGGTTATCCATGAGCGGATGACGAAACGATACCGCGAGTGGCCGGAAGACGGCAGGGTTGTTGCCGATAGCAAGCAGGTGCTTTACACAAATACGGACGGCGAGCCGCTTATCGACAGGCCGAAGCTCAGGATACTTCGCGGGTTATCTAATTTTAGCGGTAATCCGGCCGATTATGAAGTAACCAGATTGATGGACGGCAGATATAGGATCGCTGAAACGGAGACCGGTATAACCTATATTCGTAATAGGAACGGCGCAATAAGCGCGGAAGCGGGCGGGCTTGGTAACGCCAAGGATATGTTTAATAAGGAAGGCCAAACGTCAGCTCATGCCAACCTAGAAGAACAGTATAAGGCCCTCCTCGAGATATTCGATTATAATAAGAAAATAATGGAAAAATATATAACAAAGGCGGCCGATGCACGCGGGATCACCCGGGATGAGGTAATAGCCGGTATGTTTGAGCCTGTGAAAGATCCTGCTAAGATTCAGGAATTCATAAGTAAGGTCAAAGCGAGGAGTCCGCCGAAGGGTAAAAAGTCCATCCTTGCTTTCGGAGGCGGGACGGGCCTTCTTGCGGCCATTAAACCCCTGGCAAAGATGGGCGCTCACGTCCGGAGTGTACAATGCTCCATAGATGACGGCGGATCCACCTTTAAATGCGTCATGGGCTTTATCGCCAACGGGTATGGCTGGATGCCTTCGCCCGGAGATCCGGTCAGTTCGATATTCGAAGGATTTGCTGCTACCGATAAATTATATAAGATCCTGGATGCCCAGGGCAGAATAGATGTTGTGACGCAAAGTACTGTTGACGGAAGGAAGGCGCCTGCCGGGGCTCTCGGCAAGATCATATATTTGGATGACGACGGTGAGCCTTATTATCTCGATTCATTCCAGGAATTGATTAAAAAATTACTGGCCAGGATTGTCGCGCAGACTGTGCTGAACCAAAGAGGCATAGGGCATACGGAAAGGACGACCCGCCTGAGCGACGATTTTGTTTATTTCGCGGCAAGCGTCATGAATATCGCGCGTATTATCGATACTAAATATCTGTCTCCGCTTCNNCGGCAAGAAGACGGCTGTTATCGCAAAACCCGGAGCGTCAATACGCAATCTAATGCTAATCGGGGCGATGGACTATATCGGTCTTATTGACATCTATCATCCTAAATACCAGGCGGGCAGCAGGGAATATATGTTGTCAACGGATGAAGATTGTGGAAAATTCCAGGTTGCTCTTGATGCCATGGCGATGTTAGCGGGTATCCAAAACGGCAAAGTTTCCCTATCGCACTATAATCCAGCGACAATCTATTCTGTCCACAGGGACAATGTGATATTTATCGAAACGGATCCCGGCAATCTGTATGTACTGGTGGTAAACGTCGATAAAGAGAGGGGCGAGGTCAACGTCAAGATGCTGGATAAGGACGACCCCGGCATATATACCGAAGAAAAGATGAAGAAAGGTGAACAGCGAACGGTCGATATAGGCGGCATTAAAACCACGTTGACTATGACTGCCGAAGGAAACTTTGCATTTAAAGTTAACGGCTCGAGTTATGTAACGCTCGTAGAACCCAAAAACATTGAGGATACGTATATCAATTATGAAGGCAGGGACCGTCTTATTGCGACCGATGGAACGGGCATGGTGCGTAAGGTCGACGGTACCGGATATAAGGCCCTCGACGTATCCGGCAAAAAAATTTACGTTAGGAGCAGGTTTACCGCGATGCAGACCCATATCACCGAAACTACCAACTTTTCCCGGATGGTGGATATGGGTTTAGTTGACAGGAACGGCAGGCGGACAAACTCGAAACTTACGGCAAACAAGGAAATACTCGATGCGATCAGGGACCCGAATACAGGCGGCATCGTTTTCGGTCCCGGCAGCCTTCTCACAAGTATTATGCCGCATCTTTTAGTCGATGGTATGGTTGAGGCCCTGGCTGAGAGACGCGCGAAAAACGATATACCCATACTGCTGATAATGAACCCGAACGTCGATAATGAATCAGCGGAACTGACGATAACCGATATGCTGAAGATGATAGAGGAAAAGAGCGGCAAAAAGATCGACGATATGTTTACAGATCTTGTCATTAATAAAAGTGACGCGACGAAATTAGAGGAGTTTTATAACGTTCCGGACAGCGCTAAACCTGCCGATGCCTCCTGGTACGTGAATCAGGTGATGCGTAACCCGGGGCTTATAGAAGAGTTAGGGCTTACGCATTTTAAGTACCTTATAGAAAAGTTTTCCAATTACACCGGCGTAACGATCCATATTTTATACGGAGTACGTGACCGCAGGTTCCACATCGATAATGACGACGGCAGGCCCATTACGTTCAAGGGTAGGCGGGATATAACACTGGCAGAGTATCTCCAGGTAAAGTTCGACGAATATTTAAAGGCCCTTTACCAGAAACCGAAAGCCGTCATAAGAACAGACGCAGGCCAGGCGTCGAAAGAGGCAAAGAAGGCCCGCGGGCCCTTGCAATATACGGCGGATGAGATAGACCGTATCAAAAAGGATAACCCCAGTCTTCACATATATCGCGACATATTTCTCGCGGGCGTAGAATTTGCGCCGCCGAGAAGCAGTGAACCGCCGATCCCGCATATCGGTTTCCTGAACGATCACATCTCGTTCCTGATAGGTGAAATATTCGGCCTGACGTCGGTCAATAGGGAGATCGCCCAGGCTTATGACAAAGTATATTATGACCTGATGAATGACATGCGAAATAAATACTGGACGGATGGGGAGAGGACCATATATCTTGCCACCCCTCAGCTTGACGAACGCGGCAGCCTCGAAGAAGACCCGGGCCTCTTCCGCTTGATATTTATTAAATACAAGCAGCTTCTAGTTAAACAACTGACGCCAATGGCTCACGCCTATTTTGACCAACTCGGCCTGGATGGTTTCAGGCGCGTCATCGATACCGTGCACATTGCCGACAATATCTCCAAGAACGACAAGAGCGGGCTTGGTATTACCGCCATTGCGGACGTTCATTTAGAAAAAAATGATGAAATAAAAAATGCCGTTGTGCTTACCCGCCAAAACGTAGCGGACATAACTAATAGCAGGGTCCAGTTTAACCGTGAAAAAGACGCCGAGGGTCTATTTGTAACACTTCGGCCGATAGTGAGGACGAGGAATTTCGGCAAGGGCAGCGAGGACTCAGTGGAAGCTGCTCTTGAGGAATTGAAGGATGCCATTTCCGACATCAACGATAAACTGCGAAGAGGAGATGCGCCCCGGAACCTGTTCGATTCTCTTACAGAGATAGCAGTCTCTTCCAAACCCTTTCAGCTGAAAATAACGGGTTTTGAGTATTCCCACTCGGATGGAGAGCTCTATTTTACAGTTGAGCCAGTCACCGAATTCGATATCGATGAGAAGGGGAACAAAACGCTAAAGATCGTGAACGCGCTATCGGGGCTTCCTACTGAAATAAGGCAGGCGCCTATGCATATTACCCTTGGCCGGGTTACAAGGCCCCTTGACCCGCGCCAGATAAACGCCCTTAACGATCTTTTTGAAAAGTTAAACATGGCGGACCTGCCTCCTTTCCTGGTTGACCAGGTTAAAGTCGTGATATATTCCCACAGAATACTAGCTGACGAAAATATAGTAGCCCAGCCCTTAAGGATCGGGGAAGCCGGTCAAAGACTGAACTTTGACGCTTTGTTATCTGCCGCACAAACTATGCTGATGGCAAATCGCATAGGAGCGGAAAATAATACCCCGCGGAAATTCACTCCTGGCGATGCGGACCGCGCTACATTCGGTGATAATGTCGCGGCCGCGGTTAATGCTCTGAATACAAACGAAGATACGGTCAGCAGGGCTATGGTGGCGAGCATAAATAACAAGAAACTTTTAGATGATATGGCGGAATCGGTCGGCATTTCTGCAGTCGCTGCTTTAGAGAAGATGGCAGAGGCCGGGCTGGTATGGATTACCGATCGAAATGCGAAGACGTATGCACTTAACCCTGATTTCTTTAGAACGGAGAAGCTTGATAGACTGATAGGGCTTCTGGTCGCGTCTTCGATGAATCCGGGGATGGTCGATTTATCGATGGCGAGGGTCTCCGGGATCATTATCAATGCGATAAATGATACCGATTTCATACCGGCACTGACACAATTTACCGGCCAGGCGCCGGTTAATGTAGCGTCAGCGCTCAGGCAGAACAGGGCCTTCCCGACAGTCGCGGCGAAATGGCAATTTAGCTTTGCACAGAGTATGCAGAACAGGCAGGATCAGCCGGTAAGGGTTACAGATTTTATCGCCCCGCAGGCGGCGCAATACTATGAGAACTATGGCATTGGAGTCGAGTTCTCTATTCCGCAGGAAACGAAGGCAGATAAAAATCTGCTGACCGCTCTCACGCAATATCAGAACGAGGTAATTGCCGATATGGCGCGCGGCGGATATAATTATCGCGGCGCCGGGACAAAACAGACCGTAGAGCAGTTCTTTAATGATTATTTCAAGAAAGAATGGTACGCAAAGATACGTTCATTCGTGAGCGAAAGGTTCAATGAAAAAGAGCCTCTAAAATATATTATAACGAACGGGATCGGTGCCAACGACCAGTTTATGTGGGCACTTGTCAATATGTACAATGCCAATAGGCCCGAAAATGCGCCTGTCTGGTATCATGTAACCACAGCCAGAGATTTTGCGAACTTGTTGTATGCGAAAGGAATAAAAGGAGAGAATTCTTTATTAATCGACATTTCCCGTTCGGGCGGGACGTGGGAAGGTGTTGAGGTGGGGATACGATCGCTTGTATGGGGTTTCAATAAGCGTATTGCCCTGGCCAACGGTGGAGCAGTCTCGGAGATAGCGAAACGCGCCGCCGAGCTCGGCGGCTACAATCCTCTTATAATAGGAATGAGCCCTGATATAGGCGGCCGCAATATGCACCGCAAGACTACCATATATTACACGGCCCAGACCGTTGCCGGTATGTTTTTACCGTCAATGAATTCAGAAGTCTTCGCCGGGTTGAATGATCGATTCGATAAAGCAAATGATTTCGGTACGCCTGATAACAACCTGGCAGTAAGCGCCGGCAAGTTCCTGCACGGCGCCATGCGGCTTTCGGGCGTTGAGCACATAGCCTTCATCACAAACACAGAGCCTTTAAGATTGATCGCAACGGAGTGGGAACAGTACATTATGGAGGGCTCCAATAAAGAAGACATTATTACCATGGGCATACACGATTTAAGAAACGAGCCGTCGAGCGTATTGTCCAATATGGCCAATAGTCCTGCCGGCAGGATCAGCATAGGCATGGTAATATTGGATAAGGCATCGCCAAATTATACCAATGACAACGAATTGGTAAATAGCCTGAAGGCGAAGATGCCTATGATGATATTTACCATAAATAGTTCAAAGAGGGAAACGNNTGAATTCAGGGGAGAGATGAACCCTGAACAGCAGGCGGCATTCGATATACTCTGGACGGACCTCGTGACCGTATTTACGTCGTTGCTGAAGGTTGACGCGAATTCCAACCCCAATGTTAAAGTGGTCCGCGAAGAGACTGCCAAGAGAGTAGCCGCATGGAAGGCCGCACAGGCGGGCTATAATAAAGACGCTGTAAGCAGGGGCGGGGCGAAAGTCCTTGTGAGTTACGGCAATCCTTCGAGGCCGGGCATAAGCACCGAGGGCAGTCAGGTCGAGCTTACGACACAGAACGCAGAAGCAAAGGGCGCGGAATTTGCCAGGCAGCTTGCCGAAGAAGGGATGCTGAAGGGTCGCAACCGGCTCAATCTCTTTGTCGGCAGGAATGATCTCCTTCCCACTGTCAGGGACTTAAGAGTCGAAACTTACAATACGGAATTGGCCAAAAGATTCGGCTGGATCATTCAGACCGGGCTCTTCCCAATATGGTCTCATAAGGGCTTAGAGGCGAACCTCGGTTATTCCGAAAATCCGGCCAGGCCGCTTCCGGCAAACAGGACCATAAATCTTTTCTTTAATGCAAGGTCGCTTGGAACTGCCAATGAATTTTTTAACCAGACATTCAATAATATGGAAATAATGAACGAAAAATTTGCGGGTATAAACGGCGCCACCGTACATCAGACGAACGATGCCATGACCATGCCCAATGTCAAACGCATGGCGGAAGTCTCGCCGACGATACTATTCGAGTTCATGGATAACAACCGGAATATCGAAGCCATCGTCTCTGCCTTCTACCGGGCATTTGTGAATGAACTGGCCGTCCAGGAGGCGAAGACGGAAGCTCTCTCGGCTCACTCGCCGGGAGAAACCTTAACCTATGAATTCGAAACGATGACCGTAGAAGATATACACACGAATATCACTATGCCCTCCATAGAGGGACTCTTGAACAAAACGGTCGGAGAGGTAGTTATTAATCATGACAAGGTGTATGCCAATGAAGGCAAGGTGCTGATAATCTGGGATGAAGGGATCAATCCAAATGCCAACCTTGTTGCCCAGCAGATAGGCCATAAACTGGACCACTATTTGGGCGATGTTGTGGTAAATCTGCGCGTTAAGAGTGACGAGCTTCTTGAGAAAGCAACAACCGAAGCGGCAAAAAAAGGTTTCAGGGCAGTTATAACGATAACTAAAGATGAGACGATAAATGTTAAAACCGGCAACAGAAATGAACCCGAAGAAACTGTCGGCGACGCATTGCAGAAACTGCATACAAAGAGTAAGATAT
>PLLI01000065.1 GCA_003140915.1 Candidatus Omnitrophota bacterium | reverse complement strand
GAATATCGCGTAGTTCGTGTAATGGATAAAATAAAAAAATGAGAGCAGGATAAATAGCGCCGCAAGAAAGATACTATATAGGACTCTCAGGCTGGACAAACCCGATCCCTCCCTCCGGCCTTTGCCTTATAGAGGCGCTCGTCCGCTATCCTTATCAGGCCTTCCGCGGATGGCGCGTCTTCCGGATAACCGGCTATACCTATCGAGACCGTAACATCGGCGGTATGCCTTCGCAGCGTAACCGGGCTCTCTTTTACGGCCTTCCGGATCGCTTCGGCCTCGACGATACCGTCGATCTTGGCCCTGCCGCAAAGCATTATCACTATCTCTTCTCCGCCGTATCTTGCCACGATATCACCTTCTTTGATCATGGCATTCATGGTTCGCGCAAGATGCTTCAGGATAATGTCGCCCGCCGCGTGGCCGAACTGGTCATTATAGACCTTGAAATGGTCGATATCGAGCATCAGGAGCGACATCTGGGATTTCTTCATCGCCGTGCGCTTCACCTCTTCCTGGAGGCGCTCCAAAAAATACCTGCGGACGGCAAGGCCCGTCAGGGAGTCCCTTATCGCAAGCTCCTGCGTCCTGGCGTAGAGAAAGGCATTGTCTATGGAGACCGCGCTGAGGTCGGCTATAATATCCAAAAGCCTGAGGTCATCCTGCGAATACAGGAATTCGCGGGGCGAGTCCATCCTCAGGATGCCTATTATCTTGTCGCCCGAGACGAGCGGGGTGGCTATCAGGGACCGGAATATTTTTTTTAATTCACCGTGGCTGTCCGTCGAAAACCTGAAATCCGTAACTATATCTTCTATTATCAGGGATTTCCTGTTCTTCAGCACCCACCTGTCGAAAAGATCCCCTTTCTTGGCCGCCACGCGCCTGGCACCTTGAGACGCCGAAAGCATGAGCTCCTGTTTTTCGGTATCGACGAGGAAAAGGAGTATCCTGCCGGGCTTAGCCAGCGTCTTCGATGTCTTTTCCATTATCAGTTTCGTTATATCATCGAGCAATAACTGGGTGCTGAATGAATCTATGACTTCTTTTAAAGCGGCGTATCGTTTTAATTTTTCTTCGACCGAAAATATTCCCTTCCTCGTCTCTTCTATGTCGTTAGAGAGCACATTGATATCTTCGCCTAATTTTTCCAGTTTTAAGCGGTATGAATCGTTGAGTTTATCTCTTGAGCGCTGGCACAGAAATCCCAGGAAAGCTGTAAAGAAGAAAGGCAGCGTAAAGACCGAATACCCGGTAAGGCCTGTTCTGAGGTTTAATAATAATACGAAGACCGCCGAAAGGACGGCAACGGCCAGGCCGAACGCTGCCCCAAATGCGAGCCACGCGAAGATGATCACGATATTGTAGCTGAATATGAGCGTGCCGGCGGCCGTCAGATAGAATGGCGAAGCAAGGATATGGTCAGGCGGCAGATTATATAGGAAAAAAGTCGACAGGACGAACGAGGTTATGGAAAGGGCTCCGAGAACTATTTTCTTCGAGGGAGGGGTCATCCGGGTCCCGGTTAGACTATCGTATTCTCTGTATCTTTATCGAAAAAATGTACCTTTGACATATCGAAGACAAGGTCCATATCCTGGTTCAATGTCGGCTTGTTATGCCCGCCGACTTTCGCTACCAAAGGATTCTTGCCGGTGTTCAGGAAAAGATACGCCTCCGACCCCATGGGCTCTATCACTTCGCAGGTCGCTTTTATCGTATTATCCGGCGGCGCCTCGGAGACGAAGAGCTTATCGTATATATCCTCGGGCCTTATGCCGAATATCACCTCTTTGTCGGCGTAGGGCTCTATGGCCTTCGTCATGGAATCGACTATCCGCACCCTGAACCTTCCTTCGTTAAAATAATATTTTGCTTCTTTCTTCACGATGGGCCCTTTGATGAAGTTCATCGGCGGGCTGCCGATGAAACCGGCGACGAACTTATTTATCGGCTTATCGTAAAGCTTGATGGGATCGGCGATCTGGTGGATGACGCCGTCTCTCATCACGACGATCTTGTCGCCCATAGTCAGGGCCTCGGTCTGGTCGTGCGTCACGTAGATCATCGTCGTCTGCAGCCTTATGTGGAGTTTCTTTATCTCGGTCCTCATCTGGACCCGCATCTTGGCGTCCAGGTTCGAGAGCGGTTCGTCGAAGAGAAAGACGAGCGGCTTTCTGACGATCGCGCGGCCGACGGCAACGCGCTGCCTCTGGCCCCCTGAAAGCTCTCTCGGTTTCCTGTGCAGAAGTTTCTCTATCCCTAAGACGGCCGCGGCTTCCTTGACCCTCGAATCTATCTCGGCTTTCGGGTACTTCCTCAGGCGCAGGCCGAATGCCATGTTCTCGTAGACGGACATATGGGGATATAACGCGTAGTTTTGGAATACCATGGCGATATTCCTGTCCTTCGGAGGGACATCGTTGACGCGCTGGTCGCCTATATAGACGTCTCCGGAGGACGCATCTTCGAGGCCCGCGATGATCCGCAAGGTGGTCGATTTGCCGCATCCGGAAGGGCCCACAAGGACGACGAACTCTTTATTTTCTATTCCGAGATTTATGTCGCGAATCGCCTGGATATTGCCGGGGAAGAATTTTGATACGTTGTTTAAGCTTACTTGTGCCATATAGGTTATTATTTTAACATAATGACCGGTATTAGCAACTTAAAAATAGGAAAGAAGCCTTAAGAGCGTCTCCTTCATGTTCTTTCTGTGGACTATCATGTCTATCAGGCCGTGGTTCAATAAAAATTCCGACTTTTGGAAGCCTGCGGGAAGTTTCTGCCTTATGGTCTGCTCTATTACGCGGGGGCCCGTAAAGCCTATCAACGCCTTCGGCTCGGCCATTATGATATCTCCGAGCGAGGCAAAACTGGCCATGATGCCGGCCATCGTAGGATTGGTGAGGACCGATATGAATACGCAGCCTGCCCGGTCATGCCTGCACAATGCCGCCGCCGTCTTGGCCATCTGCATGAGAGAGTAGAGTCCTTCGTACATTCTGGCTCCGCCGCCCGAGCCGGAGACTATTATGAGCGGAAGACGCTTCGCGGTCGCGCGCTCGATCGCCCTGGTCAATTTCTCGCCCACCACCGAACCCATGGAGCCCATGATGAACCTGGAATCCGTGATTCCCAAAACAATGGGAATGCCGTTTATCGTTCCCTCGCCGGTGATGGCGGCTTCTTTCAGGCCCGTCAGCTCCTGGTCCTTCTTCACCTTTTCCTTGTAGGTCTTCGGCCCTGCGAACGTGAGCGGATCGAGCGATTCCATCCCCGCGTCCATCTCCTTAAAACTGCCCTCATCTATGAGCATCTTCACTCTCTCGCGGGCGCCGACGTTGAAATGGAAATTGCATTTCGGACAGACGCGCATATTTTCATCAAGCTTCTTGTTATAGATGAGCTCGTTACACTCTCCGCACCTCGTCCAGAGGTCCTCGGGGATCTCCCTCTTCCTCGCGACCCTGACTATGGTATATTTAGGTTTTCTGGGGAACAACGGCACCTATCTCACCTCTTCAGTAATTCTTTCGCCTTATCAACGGCCACCGCCGCGTCCTTGGCATAACAATCGGCCTCTATCGATTCGGCAAATTCCTGGGTCACGGGCGCGCCGCCCACCATAATTTTAACCTTATCGCGAAGGCCGGCGGCCTTGAGCGCCTTGATCGTATCCTTCATCGAATTCATCGATGTGGTCAATAGGGACGACATGGCAAGTATATCCGCATTGCTCTTCCTGATCGTCTCTATGAACTTTTCCGTGGGCACGTCTATCCCGCAGTCCTCCACCTCGAAACACGAGCCTTTAAGCATCATGCTCACTATGTTCTTGCCTATATCGTGGAGATCGCCTTTAACCGTGCCAATGACGACTTTACCTACGGGCTTTATGCCGCATTTTAAGAAGTGCGGCTCGACGAGCGCAAGCCCGGCGTGCATCGCCTTGGCCGCTATGAGCACTTCCGGGATGAATACCTCGTTATTCTTGAACTTGGCGCCGATTATCTCCATGCCGGCTATCAAACCGTTATTTAATATCTCAGGTACGCTTACTCCGGCATCGAGCGCCGCTTTTGTAAGTTTCGTTACGTTCTCTCTGTCCCCGCGCATCAGGGAGTCTTTAATGTCTTTCAGGATTTTATCTTTCATCACTCTCCTCTATGCTATACGTTATCCGCTAAACGCTATACGCTAAAACCTGTTGATCACTAACCCTGATAATGGTTTCGGATAAAAGTACGTCGCTTTCCGCGGCATCCGCTCACCAAGCTTCGCTATGCGTTTTATCTGCGATACTTTAGTAGGGTTCAGGAAAAACGCTGCTTTGAATTTGCCGCTGTCAACGGCCTTCACCGTCTCAAGCGGACTTTTAAGGAACTCTATGTTATCGTCGGTGTCGCTTATGCCGAGGAGGCGCTGAAATATGAAGAGATGCAGTATCGAGACATCGAGCCTTTTCCAGTCCTTCGGCTTATCTTTTATGGCATTATCGGATGACGCTATATCTTGCAATTTTAAAACGTAAAAACGGCCTTTGCCAAGGTATATACCGAAAACGTGCTCATCGGCCAGGCGGGAGAGCCCTGACATCATCTTGTTAAGGCTCGCTGCCTCCTCGATGCGGAAGAAGCCCTTTAAATTGTCTATTATACCATCTTTCCCAATTTTTCCTAAATTCTTTATCAGGCGGTAAGCCGGCAGGACCTTGAGCATCTTTTCATCGGCTTCGACGAAATATACCATCATATATTTCGAATTCTCTTTTATCCCGTCCGGGAGCGAACTCGCCTGGACCTCTCTTGAATAGATATTTGCCACTTCGTAACGATGGTGGCCGTCGGCTATGAATACACTCTTGGATCCCATCCGGCCTTGGATGGCCTTTATGACCGCGGGGTTATCAACCTTCCACACTCTATGACACACCCTTTCCCATTTGACGTCTATGGCCGCTTTATTTTTGGCGCAAAAGCTTTTGAGCAGTTTCGTTATTTTACCGTCATCGTATAAGATGAAGATGGGGCTAAGGTTGGCCCTGACCGACCGCATCAGTTTCAGCCTGTCCTCTTTTGGCGCAGCAAGCGTATTCTCGTGAGGAAGCACTTTTTCTTCTCTTCCCAGGTCGAGGCCCATGAGGCCGATGAAACCGACCTGTTCCACGGTGTTTTTGCCGTCTTTATACTTTTGGGAGTATATGTAAAGCGAATCAACGCCATCCTGCGTCAGGATATTCTCGTCGAGCCACGAATCGAAAAATTTCTTCGAACGCGTATGCCTGTTATCGCCTGCGGTGTCTTTGGAAGTTATCTTGTTGAGGATGAGCCGGACTACGTTGTGAGGGTCTTTCCTGTATAACTGGTCCTGCATCTTTTCGGGAATGACGTCGTAAGGCGGCGCGACCACCCGGCCGAGGTCTTTGACCTTCTTCTTATTGTACCTTATGGCCTTAAAAGGTTTTACTACAGGCAATCTCGCCTCCCCTACTTGTCTTTGTGCATCGAACAGCCCTTACAGCCGTCTGATTTGGGTTTATCGCATGGCTTGACCGGTTTGGATGATTTTTTATAATCGTTCTGGTAGAACCCGCTGCCCTTGAATATTATCCCGCCTCCGCTCCCGATTAGACGCTGAACCTTTCCGCCACACTCCGGGCATTTCTTCAAATATTTCGCGCTCATCGATTGAAATGCTTCAAATTTATGCTTGCACTTATCGCATTCGTATTCGTAAGTCGGCATGCTATAACTCCTATCTAAACATTCTCCTCATCTTCTCCATGAATGACTTCGACAACGGCCCTGCGTTCTTTTCTGAGGCTTTCGCAAATTCTTTCAAGAGCCTCTTCTGCTCAGGACTGAGGTTGTCCGGCACCTCCACCTGGACCCTGACGAGCTGGTCGCCCCTCGCATGCCCATGCAGGTCCGCTATGCCCTTGCCCCTGAGACGTAATACCCTGCCGCTCTGTGTGCCGGCAGGGATCTTCATCATGATCTTGCCTTCGAGGGTCGGGACCTCAACTTCCCCGCTCAGGGCAGCGATGACAAAGTTTATCGGCACTTCGCAATAGATGTCGGAATCGTGGCGCTCGAATATCTCGTGCGGCTTGACCTCAAGATGAAGATAGAGGTCACCCGGCCTCGCGCCTTTTTCGCCTGAGCTGCCTTCGCCGTGGATCCTTAACCGCGATCCCGTATCGACGCCCGCAGGTATCTTGACCTTTATATTTCTCTTTGTCCGCACCCGCCCCGTGCCGTTACAGGCGGTGCACGGCGTCTTTATTACCTGCCCCGTTCCGCCGCATCTCTGGCACGTCCGTATTATGTTGAAGAACCCGCTTGAGGAGTTCACCTTGCCGCGGCCGCCGCAATCAGGACAGCGTTCCGATTTCGAGCCCGGCCGTGCTCCTGTCCCGCCGCATACCGCGCACGTTTCGTGGCGCGGTATGGAGATCGTCTTCTCCGCGCCGAAGGCCGCCTCTTCGAAAGTTATACCTAGCTGAAACTCAAGATCGCCGCCTCTCCTGTGCCCGTAACCTCTCTCCTGGTCCTCTTCGAAAGAGTCGCTGAACATGTTCGAGCCCAGGCCAAACCCTCTAAGAAGTTCGCTTATATCGAATCCGCCGAAGATATCCTTGAGGTCTTCATAGTGGTGGAAGTCCTGCCCCATATCGAATCCGCCGGGCCTGAAACTGCTGTCCACGCCGGCATGGCCATACTGGTCGTATGTCGCCTTCTTCTGCGGATCCATCAGGACTTCGTAGGACTCGGATATTTCTTTAAATTTTTCCTCTGCCTCTTTCTTCTTATCAGGGGCAACTCTGTCCGGATGGAACTTTAGCGCCATGTTGCGATACGCCTTCTTTATCTCGTCAGCACTCGCAGACTTCGATATTCCAAGTACCTCATAATAGTCACGTTTTGTCATTTTTAAAATTTCTTGTCCCTATTTATCTATAAACCTCTCTACGATGTTTCACTCTGTAAATTATAACTTCTTTCGCATGGTCATCTATCCGGTATAATATCCTAAAATCACCCGCTCGTATCCTATAGCCTTCGTCAGCAGCCAGTTTTTGGCATCCGAACGGCCTCGGGTTTTCATTTAATAGCAAAATCTTCTTCTTTACAGAATTAAAATCGTAGGCCCCAAGCCCATCAAGATCTTTCTCGGCCTTTGGTATTATCTTAAGATGATACTTCATGACTTCTTTTTCTTAAGATACTCATCAAACGGCACGGCAAGCTTTTCCTGAGAACGGAGTTCTTTGAGTTCGACGATATCCTCTATCATCTCCTCCCTTTCGAGTTGGCTCTTAATGGCTTTTTCGACGAAAAAACCCTGCTTCAGACCATGCATCTGGCAAAATTCTTTGATCTGCTGGATCAGGGATTTTTCTATCTTTATAGACAATACGCTTTTCATTTTGCACCTCCTGCTACAAGTATATATAATAAAACTTACTTTGTCAATATAAAAGTAAGTAAAGTATTACTTTTGTATATTCTTCCATTTTCGTGAAATTCCATCCACTATATACGCAAACGCAGTTTCCGTCAAGTTATCCACAGCGTCGCCGCTTAAACGTCAGCTGCTTGCTATTTGCTCATACCATTAGCGAGCCCACAAATAACCAAACCTTGGCTTTCCTTCCAATGCTGTGGCCATCTCGGCAGCGGTAATCCATTCCGGCAGATCAAATTTTACTGCACTTTCCCCCGACGAAAGATTAAAGCGAATATCCCCTGCATAGGACAAATAATTTATGCAGTCCTGGGTCGAAGCCATGGTCTCCGGGCAAATTTCTAAAGAAATCAGGGGAACTTTTGAACTAAGGCCTTTTAGAACGTTCAATTCGTTTCCTTCAACATCGATCTTCAAATAATCCGGCTTACCGTACTTTTTGATCAGATTATCCAAAGTATCCGCTTCAACGTCAATCTGCTTATTCCAATTAAATTCATCGTATCTTTTACTTTCCTTGCACGCCCTTATCCAGTCTGGCGCTAAGGTCGCCAAAGAGTTAACCTCACACAAATAAAGTTTCTTCCTGCCGGCGACGGCATCTAACGCTTCCGAAACCACGATGACCCGTTTATTAAAACGATATTTAAATTTCAGATATTGAACACATTCCGGATTCGGTTCTATGGCAATCACCATGGCGCCAAGCCTCAATAAAATATCTGTTACTTTGCCGATATTGGCACCGACGTCATAACAAAGGGAATCTTTTTTAATAAAATCTTTATAAAAATTCAGGATCCCCGGATTGGACAAATCCCGTAGATAAGTTATAGATCGCGCAATATTAAATAACCCCAAACGGTTTAAAATTTTTGCTTTTGTAACGGTTTTCATTTCAAGAAACTCTTTTCTGCGAATAAAGATCCGTCAGCTGCCTGTTTACCCCGGCTTTCGCGGGATGATCATCCATATCAGGATATACGCGATAATGCCAAGGCCTAATGACAATAAGGCTATCAATATAAAGATCACTCTGACAAGGGTCGGGTCCATCTCAAAATATTCTCCCAGCCCGCCGCACACTCCGCCGATCTTTTTATTGGTATCGGAAAGATACAGCTTTTTCATCTCGCACCTCCCTAAAAAATGGCCATCTGTTCATTATTGTGAAGTCTTTGTTCACGGCCTGAATTTTTTCGCCGTGCGCTGCGGTTTACGTTTCGCTCATTTGCAAGAAGACCATCTGAGGCCTATAGCAGTACGGTTTCTTGCATTCGCTCAACGTAAATCCTTGCGCACCTATAGTCTTTACTACAGTAAACCGAAAAAATTCTAATGGCCGTTCACAAATCCTTCACAATGTTAACCCTATACGGCCATTTAATAACTACGCTTTTTACCGAGAATACCTATAATACCAGATGCCAATTTTGACTAAGCCTCGTGGCGGCATCAAATAAAATCAGTCAGATTCATTTTCTTACAAGGGCGACCTGCCGGTATCCGTCCTATCGCAAGGCGAAAAATTTCAATACACTCTACACGCGGACACAATCTGTGTCAAACTCCGCGCGTATCTTAATTAAAAATCATCCATTTTATTTATATGACTACCATTTTGTTGACGTCAACAAAATGGTCCACGTTATCCCCAGCCGCGCCGCTGTTTCCCTGCCCTCGGAAATCGTACAGGCGGGGTCCCGCCAAAGGCGGGAAAACGTCAGCTACTTGCTGGGACAGGTCTGGGATTGCCGTCAGAACCGTCCCCTAATCCCATTTACAAACCTAGTATTTTTGAAATAGCTTCCCGACTTAAACTTCTCTCAATTTTTTTATCTACCACGTTCCAATCATATCCGGAAAGGATATCGCATATATTTTCATACCATCTTCGATAACTTTTCATTTCTGGCGAGTAAGTTTTCGTTCGTTTTATAGTCATAGTAACATCTACCCTGTACTCAACTAGAGAATATCGATTCATGTTTGTGGGATCAGAAATCAATGCTCCCCATATTCCCTGTTGAGCAACCCCGCCGGAGGAAGCACGAAAATTAATATCAAGAATAACGTAAGGATTACTAAATATTATCTCTCGCGATTTATCCGTAGACTTACAATCCACTTTGCAATCTGGCGGGATACTTATCTGCGTACCAACAAGTACGCCTGATTTGACAATAAGAGGATTATGCTTAAATATTTTTCGAATTTCAGCTATTTCAACAGATTTAGCGTTAAACACCGAGGTAGACACCCACGATTCTGAAACACTTGTGGGGCCTTCAAATTTCTTTGTCTCTATATCCCAATGGGTAGAAAATTTCATAAGAAATGCTTCAATAATACCTTTTTCAATTATGTTAAGTCCGCGCGCTTCCATTAACTCAGAAAAATTTTCAGCTTTTAATGCTCCCGGCACCTCTGATAAGTTTGTAAACATATCCATATAGCTTGAACTATACGGGTTCCATTTGTTACCAGAGGTTATAATTTTATCCTTTGAATCATAAAAAAGTACATAGGTAAAACTTTTTTCTATTTTTTCTGGATTCATATATGGCAAAACAACTATCAAAACAGGCAAAATTGAAGCTATGAGAATCCCAACGTTTTTCAAGCTGTCAGGCGCAGCAGAATTTCGCCACAAAAGAAATAATGCCCAACTTGCAAACCCAACAAATAGAAACAGTGCCGCTCTTACAATAATGTAATCTTGCATTCTGCCTCCAAAAATATCTCCAAAATATTTCTTCACATTCACTATCATCTTTATTAAATAGATCGAATCACTGTTCTAATAGTTTTCAAATTAACTTCGCTTAACCCGCTATTTCTAACCTGGTTAGACTTGCCGGGTTAAAAGTCTATCTCACTCTTTTAAATCACGCCTCAATTTCACTCAAATAGTGAACCAGCTATGCTTTGTGCTGAAAAAATCCGTCAGCTTATAAAAATTTTCGATATAGCGAAATGTGATGTGACGATATGGTGAGCAGGGCTTAAAAATTTCGAGGCAGCGTACGAGNNAAATTGCGCGTCCCTGCGAACCATTCGGCACATCACATTCTATTGCGGATCGAAAATTTTATCTCTTACTTCTTTTTCTTCTTGCCGTCGCCGTCTTCTTCGGTAAACTCCGCGTCGATGACGTCATCCTTCTTCGGACCCGCCGACTCTTTCTCGGTCTCCGGCCCCTGCTCAGGCCCGGCGTATTCCGGTCCGGGACCTTGCTGCGGCCCGCCTTCCGGTCCACCTGCTCCGGGGCCGCCTTTGGCCTGCGCCTTCTTATATATCTCCTCGGCGAGCTTATGCGAAACTTTCGTCAGCTCTTCCATCTCTTTTTTGATCCTGTCGAGGTTCTTGTCCTTCATCGCCTGTTTCAAGTCATTGATCTTCGCCTCGATATTGCCCCGTTCCTCCTGACTGACCTTATCGCCGTATTCTTTCAGGGCCTTCTCGGTCGCGTAGGCGAGCGTATCGGCCTGATTTGTAAGATCGACCTGCTCTTTTTTCTTTTCGTCTTCCGCGGCAAATTTCTCCGCTTCTTTTACGAATTTATCGATATCCTCTTTCGAGAGTTTCTTCGGTGCGGATATCTTTATCGACTGCTCTTTGCCCGTCCCTAAGTCTTTGGCTCCGACATGCACTATGCCGTTCTGGTCGATGTCGAATGTGACTTCGATCTGAGGGACGCCTCTCGGCGCAGGCGGGATACCGAGAAGGTCGAATCTTCCAAGCTCGACGTTGTCGTCGGCCATTTTTCGCTCGCCCTGCAATACCCTTATCGTGACCGCGGTCTGATTTTCAGCGGCGGTCGAGAATATCTGGCTCTTTTTCGTAGGGATCGTGGTATTTCTTTCAATGAGCTTCGTGCAAACTCCGCCCAGCGTCTCGATCCCGAGAGATAGCGGGGTGACGTCGAGCAAAAGCACGTCTTTCGTATCGCCTTTTATGATAGCGGCCTGGATAGCGGCGCCCAAGGCTACGCATTCCATAGGATCAACCCCACGCTCGAGCTTTTTCCCGACATAATCCTCGACGAACTTCTGCACTATCGGCATCCTCGTGGGCCCGCCCACTAAAATGATCTTATCTATCTTGGCCGCTGTCAGTTTAGCGTCCGAGAGGGCCTGATCGATCGGGTGCTTACACTTTTCGATTATCGGCTTCACCAGGTCTTCGAGCTTTGCCCTGTTCAGTGTCATCGTCATGTGCTTGGGGCCTGCGGCATCTGCCGTGATAAACGGCAGATTCAGATCGGTAGAGAGCGTGCTTGAAAGTTCCACCTTAGCTTTTTCCGCGGCCTCCCTTACTCTCTGCATCGCCATCTTGTCGTTCTTCAGGTCGATCCCGGTATCTTTCTTGAACTGGTTGACGATATAGTCGACCATCGTATTGTCCATATCCGTCCCGCCCAGTTGAGTGTCGCCGGAGGTCGAAATAACTTCGAACGTCGCGGCCTTATGCTCATCGTCCCAGCCCATCTCAAGGGTCGTAACGTCGAGGGTTCCGCCGCCCAGGTCGAATACCATTATCTTCTGCTCTTTTCCGGCCTTGTCGAGGCCGTATGCAAGACACGCGGCCGTCGGCTCGTTTATTATTCTCAATACATTCAGTCCCGCTATGGCGCCTGCGTCTTTAGTCGCCTGCCTCTGGTTGTCGTTGAAATATGCGGGGCATGTAATGACAACTTCGCTTACGCTATCGCCCAGATAAGCCTCGGCATCCTGCTTTATCTTCTGCAATATGAACGCCGATATCTGTTGCGGCGTATATTCTTTGCCGTAGATATCATATTTGAAATCCGTACCCATCTTTCTCTTCGCCGCGAATATCGTGCCCTCGGGATTCACCGACGCCTGGCGCCTGGCCGGCTCGCCTACAAGCTTTTGTCCGTCTTTCGTGAACGCGACAAACGACGGGAACGCCTTTCCGCTCGCCACTCCCGCGCCTTCAGCCGATGGTATTATCACGGGCCGCCCGGCCTCCATGTATGCCGCTGCCGAATTTGAAGTACCCAGATCTATGCCTATAACCTTTGCCATTGTCTCCTCCTTATTTATTTCGTTTCTACCTTTTTTGAAATTTTCACCAACGCCGGCCTCAGGAGCTTACCGTTGAACCTGTAACCCGGCTTTAGCTCGGCCAAAACCAAACCATCATCTTTATCTTTCGCATCTTCTACTTCGATCGGATCGTGGATGTTCGGGTCGAACCGCTCACCCGCCGTCTTTATCCGNNTCCGCTCAACTCCTATATCCTTCAAAAATCCCTGCATTTGCAGTTGTATCATGTCGACGCCTTCCTGTACCGCCTTGAAATCCTTTGCCTCCTTGATATGCTTTTCGGCTATCTCAAGATTGTCGAGGATCGGTAATAATTCCAGTATCAGGGCCTCGTTGGCATATTTCAGGAAATCGAGCTTATCCTTCTCGAGCCTCTTCCTCGCGTTCTCGTATTCCGCGTGCATCCTTAAAATTTTATCCTGCAATCCCGCGGCCTCTTCGAGCCTGGCCTTTAAAGAATCATATTCCGCCTTGGGAGTAGTGACGGTCTCTTCCTTATTATCTTTGATATTGCCGCTATTCTTCTTCAGATCTTTCTCTGCCATTGCTCTCAGGCCTCCAGGTCTTCCAAAATTTCCGTAACAGTATCGGCTAAAAATTCCACCGCGGGGATTACCCTTTCATAGACCATCCTCTTCGGCCCTATGACCCCGACCCTGCCCTTGACTTTGCCCTTCACCTTGTATCCGCGCGTCACGATACTGCAGTCGCTCAAATAGTTTGACCTGTTCTCTTTGCCTATATGAATAGTAAGCCTGTCGTCCTCGAACTCGCTATTTAAGAGGCCCAGGAGGTCGCGTTTCTCCTCCAGAAGCCTGAGGATGGCATGCAGTTTATCGAAGTCCCTGAACTCCGGCTGTTCGATGATGTGGCTCGCGCCGTCGAGATATAGCTTGTGATATTCCGCGAATATATTTATGCCGACGTAGTTGGTTATGGACGATACGAGATGCGCGGTCCGCTCGAGGATGTCTTCGAGCGACTGGACTGCCTGGTGGTATTCGTTCTTTACGGAGAGGGCCGTCTCGGGATTAACGAGCCTTAAATGCATGAGCGAGTCTATATAATAGCGGTACCCCTTGTCCGTGGGGGTCCTGCCTGCCGATGTGTGGGGATGCGTTATGTAACCCGATTCCTCGAGATCGGCCATGACGTTGCGTATGGTGGCGCTCGACACGCCGAGCTGCTTGGCGATGTAGCGCGAACTGACCGGCTCCGCCGTCTCGATGTAGTGGTTCACGATGAGTGCGAGGACGTCTTCCTGCCTGGTTTGGGTATTTTTCAACATAATTAGCACTCTACCGCAAAGAGTGCTAAATGTCAACTATTTTCGATATAATTTTTGACGGCGTGAGGGCGGAAACCACCCTCTCCATCAGTTCAGGGAAGCCGGTCTTTTGGAGAGCGGATATCGTGACCGCATCCGGGAAATGCCCTTTGAGGGTGGCGGCAGCGGCGGCATCCCCCGCAACTTTATCCATCTTATTAAGCGCGGTAATGATCGTCTTGTTCTTAGCTCCGATCTCTTCCAGCACTCTGAAGACAGCATCGGACTGCTCTTTGGCCTTGGGGTGGCTTATGTCGACTACGTGCAATATGCAATCGGCCTCGGTCACTTCTTCGAGCGTCGCCTTAAAGGCCTCTATGAGGTGGTGCGGGAGCTCATTCAAAAACCCGACCGTATCTATGAAAAGTATCTCTTTGCCATCCTGCGCCCTGAACCTTCTCACAGTGGGGTCCAGCGTTGCAAAAAGCTTGTCCCTCACAACCACTTCGGAACCCGTCAGCGCGTTCAAGAGAGTGGATTTGCCGACGTTGGTATATCCGACTATCGCTACGGCCGGCATCGCGAACCTCTGCCGCCTCTTTCTCATCATCTCGCGCCGATCATGCAGACCTTCGAGGTCCTTCGTCAGCTTGAATATCCTCGTCCGGATGCGGCGCCTGTCGACTTCCAGTTTCTGCTCGCCAGGGCCGCTCGTCCCTATGCCGCCGCCCTGCCTTGAGAGCTGTATGCCTTTGCCGGTCAGCCTCGGCATCAGATACATGAGCTGGGCCAGCTCGACCTGGAGTTTTCCCTCATTCGAATGCGCACGTCTGGCGAATATGTCGAGGATG
>PLLI01000038.1:2041-7379 GCA_003140915.1 Candidatus Omnitrophota bacterium | reverse complement strand
GAGGGGGAGGGTAAGCCTTCGGAAGAACGAAAACTATTCGAAAATACCGTAAGGGCAGGGGCCCATTTCGGCATTGAAGCGGCTTTAGAAAAAATCGACAGCGCTTCGAGAGACAGAGTGCTGAGACTGATAAAAAAAATTGATGCGCCTTTAGCGGAGCACTTTGAAAAAAAGTTAAGCAACCAGTTGAACGAATTATGATCCCATATATTGTTTTCATAGCGTTTTTTTTATATTTCCTTGTGCTGGTAGCCAACTACCTCTTCCTCGCGATCGTGGGGATGGACGAAGGGAAGAGGCGGCGCCTGCAAAGCCAATCGGAAGATTATTCGCTTTCATACTTCNNCGAAGAAGAATGGCTCGAGGATGCCCTGCTGTCGGCCATTAATATCAACTATCCGGAGTTCGAAGTGATCGTGGTCGACGACGGATCGACCGATAGGACCTTCGAAATACTGAACAACTTGCTTAAATTAAGGTCTGTGGACGCACAATATACTAAACATTTTAAGGACGGCAGGGTGCGCGAAATAATGAAAAGCGAAAAATATCCGAATGTTACGGTAATAACAAAGGCAGCCGGTAAAAAAAAGGCAGGTTCGGTAAATGCGGGGCTGAATGTCGCACGGTATACCCATGTGTGCGTAATGGACGCAGATACTATACTGGAAAGAGATGCTGTGCTCAAGGTGATGGCGTATATACAAAGGGATCCGGAGCGCATAATAGGCGCGGGCAGCTATTTCGGCCTATCGAATGGTTTTAATGTCAAAAACGGAATAATAGTCGAGAGGAGTTTTTCATATAATCCGATAATAGCGTATCAAAATCTCGAATATATACGTTCTTTTTTCGGCATTCGCATTGCATGGAGCGCCTTCAACGCGATGCCCAACGTCGCGGGCGGATTCGGCATATGGCGCAGGGATGTCTTATACGAGATGGGCGGTTATTCCACGGACTTTACCTGCGAAGACATAGAGCTGACGTTCAGGGCCCATGACTACATAGCGAAGAAAAAAGAAAAGAAATACGAGATATTGATGCTGCCTCATTACGCTTGTTGGACGGAGGGGCCGTCCAACATAAAGTCGCTTATCTCACAGCGCTCAAGATGGCAGAGGGTCGTGAATGAGACCATCTGGAAATATAAATACATGCTATGTAATCCGCGCTATGGGGCATTCGCTTTTCTTACGATACCGTACTACCTTCTCTATGAAGTCCTTGGCGTCTTTGTCGAGATAGCAAGCATAGGGTTTGTTGCCTGGGGCTGGATCGCCGGGTTTCTTGACGTAAAAATATTCCTCTTATTTCTCTGCCTCATGATATTTGCCCAGACGTTCATCTCTGTATTATCGTTATTCTCATTTTTACGCAGCCAAAGGATATTCAAACCTAAATATGTCCTATACCTTATCCTATTGAGTTTTTGCGAATTTTTATGGTATAAATGGCTGATCACCATATCAAAACTAATAGGAACTTTTGAATATTTCCGCGGGAACAGGGTATACGACCAGTATATCCGCGAAAAGAGAGTAAAAGCTAACACTGAGGAGAAGAAATGAAAAGTAAAAAATTTTTATTGAATGAGGATGATATGCCAAAACAGTGGTATAACATCGCGGCCGATTTGCCGACGCCGATGCAGCCGCCGATGGGGCCGGATGGTAATCCCATAAAACCCGAAATGCTTGCGCCCGTATTTCCAGGGAATCTCATAGAACAAGAGATGAGCCGCGAGCGTTGGATCGACATACCCGAAGAAGTTCGCGATATACTGCGCATATGGCGTCCCACTCCGCTCATAAGAGCGACGCGGCTGGAAGAGCACCTGAAGACACCGGCACGCATCTATTATAAGGATGAGAGCGTGAGCCCGGCCGGAAGCCATAAGCCGAATTCCGCAGTCCCTCAGGCCTGGTATAATAAACAGTTCGGGATCAAAAAACTCACCACGGAGACCGGCGCCGGACAGTGGGGATCGGCGATAGCCTTCGCATCGAACCTCCTCGGCCTTGAGTGCAAAGTATTCATGGTACGCGTCAGTTTCGACCAGAAACCGTTCAGGAAGACGCTGATGCAAGTCTGGGGTGCGAAGTGTATCGCAAGCCCCAGCAAAGAAACTAACGCCGGACGGGAGATATTAAAGAAGATGCCCGATACCCCGGGCAGCCTGGGCATCGCGATAAGCGAAGCTATCGAAGAAGCGGTCTCCGATAAGACAGGTAAGACGCGCTACACGCTTGGCAGCGTCCTTAATCACGTCCTGCTCCATCAAACCGTCATCGGGCTCGAGGCGAAGAAACAGCTAACCTTAGCAGGCGAGAAGAAACCCGATATAGTGATCGGGTGCGCGGGAGGAGGAAGTAATTTTGCCGGCCTCTCATTCCCGTTCATATCCGACAAGATACATGGCGAGAAGATCGAGGTCTATCCCGTCGAGTCGACTACCTGCCCGAAGATGACGCGCGGGCCGTTCACTTACGACTTCGGCGACACGGCCCAGATGACCCCGCTTTTGGCGATGTATACGCTCGGCCATACCTTCATCCCGCCGCCGATACACGCGGGCGGTTTGCGCTATCACGGCATGGCCCCGCTCGTAAGCCAGTGCATAGTCGAAGGGCTCGCCAGTCCGCGCGCTTACGACCAGCTTAAATGCTATGAAGCCGCGCTATTATGGGCAAGGACAGAGGGCAGCGTCTGCGCGCCGGAGACAAGCCACGCCATTGCCTGCGCTATAGACGAGGCAAATAAGGCAAAACAGGAAGGCAAGGAGAAAGTTATATTGTTTAATTACAGCGGCCATGGCTTGCTGGACCTGACCGGATACGAAAAGTACATGTCCGGGCACTTAAAAGAACTGCACCTTTCAGAGGGCGAACTATGCGAGTCGCTCGAGGTTATTAAAAATTTACCGAAAGCAAAGAAAGTAAAGTCCGGAAAGTGGTGAAGCTCGCGGGTCTGGATGCGGTATGAAGATATCCGTTAAGGTCAAACCAAATTCAAAAGAAAATGTAGTAGAGCCTGCCGGAGAAAAGCGGTATAATGTTCGAGTGAAAGAGAAGGCGATCGAAGGCAGAGCAAATGAAGCTGTCATTAAATTGTTAAGCGAATATTTTCATGCCCCGCGGAATAAATTTGTACTAATCAAAGGGGCAAAGAGCAGAAACAAGATCATCGAACTTTTTTAATTAAACCTCCCTGCCTTGCAACGGCGCAAGGCTAAGAGGACAATGACGTCCTGAAGATAGCAAACGGAGGTTTTTATTTATGTGGCAACATGCCTAAAAATAGGGCAAATAGTGTGCAAACTATGTTCATAGAAATGGGGGATCTATATGAATTTACGTTGTCCGGGCGGAAATGACGCGTCGCGCACATTCAACCGCTCAAAAAACGTAGTGCCAAGTTCCGGCTTATGCTCAAGGTGCCTTGAGGCGTGCCGCGGTAATTGCGAAGTCTTCAAATCTTCATTCCGCGGAAGAGAGGTAATATACCCCGGGCCCTTCGGAGAAATGACCGCAGGCGGTGATAAGGATTATCCGGTCGATTATTCGCATTTAAACATACAAGGCTATGCTCAGGGTGCAAAGGGGCTGCCCAAGGGCGTTGATGGGAACCCTGACACGGCCACGTTCCCGTCGGTCAATACGGAAACAGAATACGGGTGGGACAAAAAAGTGCGGATGCGGCTGCCGATCTTTACAGGCGCCCTCGGCTCTACCGAGATAGCGAGAAAGAACTGGGAGCACTTTGCCATCGGGGCGGCAATATCCGGTGTAACGATCGTCTGCGGGGAGAATGTCTGCGGCATCGACCCGAAGCTGGAACTGGATTCGAAGGGCAAGATAACCTCAGCTCCGGACATGGACAGGCGCATCGAAGTTTACAAGCGTTTTAACGAAGGATACGGAGAGATACTTGTCCAGATGAACGTCGAAGATACCCGCCTCGGTGTGGCCGAATATGTGCGCAAGAAACACAAGCTCGATACCATAGAGCTAAAATGGGGCCAGGGCGCCAAATGCATAGGCGGCGAGATAAAGGTCAATTCCCTTGAGAGGGCGAAAGAATTAAAGAAGCGCGGATATATCGTTACGCCTGACCCGACGGTCCACGCCAATCAGCAGGCCTTCAAGGACGGCGCAATAAAAGAATTCGAACGCCATTCAAGGCTCGGATTCGTATCCGAAGACGGCTTCATGAAAGAGATAAAACGCTTGCGCAACCTGGGATTCAAGAGGATAACCCTGAAGACCGGGGCGTATTCAATGGTCGAGCTCGCCCAGGCAATAAGGTACTCGTCGATCGCGAAGGTAGATTTGCTTACCATCGACGGTGCCCCGGGCGGGACGGGGATGAGCCCGTGGCGCATGATGCAGGAGTGGGGGATCCCGACGTTCTACCTGCAGGCGCTCACCTATGAATTCTGCGAAAAGCTCGCCGCGAAGAAGATGCGAATACCCGACATAGCCATAGCCGGCGGATTCGCCCTCGAAGACCATGTATTCAAGGCCCTCGCGATGGGCGCGCCTTTCGTAAAGGCGGTCTGCATGGGCAGGGCGCTCATGATACCGGGTTTCGTGGGAAAGAATATCGGCGAATGGATCAAGGCCGATAAGCTACCCCCGACGGTATCGGAATACGGCATAAAGCCGGAGGAGATATTCGTCTCTTACGAGGAACTCGCGGATAAGTACGGCGATGATATGAAAGAGATACCTCTCGGCGCGATCGGCATATACACGTTCAGCCAGAGGATCAAAGTGGGCCTGCAGCAACTCATGGCGGGCTCCAGAAATTTCAGCCTCGGTTCGATCTCGCGAAGAGACCTGATGAGCCTGACGGAAGAGGCGGCCAAGGTCTCAGGCATCTCGTACGTGATGGATGCGTATCGCAAAGAGGCGGAGAGCGTCCTGGACGGAAAACCGGTCAGACTGAACAGTATGCACCGGACTTTCGCGGTCAATAGCGGCTCCAGCTCACGTAAATCGAATAAGGTCTCGGCGGCGGCGGTGTAAAAACCAGTTGACTTAGCAACGCAATGTGTTATAATTGAAAAGTAGCTCAATGGGGAACTGCTACATAAAACAATGGCGTTTTGAGGCTGCATTGTCGGCTCTCAAAGCGCTATTGTTGTATATAAGGGACGGAACATGACAAAGTATATATTCGTAACCGGCGGCGTTATTTCGAGTTTGGGCAAGGGCATATCTTCTGCCTCCATAGGAAAAATAATGGAATCGCGTGGCCTCAAAGTGACCCTCGTAAAATTTGATCCATACATAAACGTCGATCCCGGCACGATGAACCCGTATCAGCACGGGGA
>PLLI01000038.1:0-2032 GCA_003140915.1 Candidatus Omnitrophota bacterium | reverse complement strand
ATCACCAACGAGATCAAAGACAGGATAAAGATGGCCGCGCAGGCAACGGCCGCGGATATAGTGATCGTCGAGATAGGCGGCACGGTCGGAGATATCGAGAGCCTCCCGTTTCTGGAGGCAGCGCGCCAGTTCAGGCTCGACGCCGGATACGATAACGTAGTCTACATTCACGTCACGCTGATCCCTTACGTGAAGAGCGCGGATGAGATCAAGACCAAACCTACCCAGCATAGTGTGGGTAAGCTCCGTGAGATAGGCATACAACCCGACGCGCTCATATGCCGCACGGAAAAACCGATCTCCGATGAGCTCAAAGAGAAGATATCGCTCTTCTGCAATGTCGACAAGTCTGCTGTTATCGAGGCCAGGGATGCGGAATCGATCTACCAGATACCTATCATCTTCAAGGACCAGGGGCTCGACAAATTAATATTGCGTCACTTTAGCATCCACTCCAGGATGACCGATCTGAAGGACTGGCAGAAGAACGTGGTGGACCGCGCGATAAACCCGACGCATAAGGTGACTATCGCGGTTATCGGCAAATATATAGAGCTTCAGGACGCGTACAAATCTATATACGAATCATTGATCCACGCCGGCATATTCAACGATTCGAGAGTCGTCATAAAGAAGGTAGATTCGGAAGACATCGAGGAGGAGGGCGCGGAGCGGATCCTGAAGGGCATCTCCGGTATACTTGTTCCCGGCGGTTTCGGCTACCGGGGAATAGAGGGGAAGATAGCGGCGATCAAATACGCCCGCGAAAAAGGTATCCCATTCCTCGGGCTCTGTCTTGGCATGCAATGTTCCGTTATCGAGTTTGCCAGAAACGTCTGCGGCCTCAAAGAGGCGAATTCGACCGAATTCAAACCTAAAACAAAACATCCGATAATAAGCCTGCTCGCCGAGCAGAAAAATATCAAAGAGATGGGCGGGACGATGAGGTTAGGAGCCTATCCGTGCAAAATTAAACGCGGAACGCTGGCGGAGCGAGTCTATAAAGCGACCATGATCTCGGAACGCCATCGCCATAGATATGAGTTTAACAATAAATACCGGGCGCTTCTTGAAAAAAAAGGAATGGTCTTTTCAGGGATATATCCTGAAAAGAGCCTCGTTGAGATAATCGAGCTGCCGCTTGCTTCCGGCAAGCCTCATCCGTATTTTATCGCGGTACAATACCATCCGGAGTTTAAATCAAAACCCGACAAACCGCATCCTCTTTTTAGGGAATTCATTAAATCCGCTTTAAAACGGGAAAAAATAATATGAAGGCCATACTTGCGCTGGAAGACGGTAAGGTATTTAAAGGCGAGTCTTTTGGCGCTTCCGGAGAGAAGTTAGGCGAATGCGTTTTCAATACCAGCATGACCGGCTACCAGGAGATCCTCACCGACCCTTCCTACAAGGGCCAGATAGTGACGATGACGTATCCCTTGATCGGCAATTACGGCGTGAACGAAGAGGACGTCGAGTCCCGTAAACCGTTTGTCGAAGGGTTCGTCGTCAAAGAATACTCGAAGATCTTCAGCAACTGGCGATCAAAGAGGTCGCTGGGTGACTATCTGAAAACTAACGGCATAATCGGCATCGAAGGTATCGACACCCGAACGCTTACGCTCCACATACGGCAGGCAGGCGCGATGAAGGCCGTCCTCTCGACCACCGACACGAACGCGGAAGGCCTGATACGCAAGGCAAAAGAGTCTCCGGGCCTTTTGGGAATAGATCTCGTAAAAGAGGTCAGTTGCGCCAAAAAATACGAATGGAACGATTCCGGAAAATATAAAGTCGTTGTCCTTGATTGCGGCGTAAAGCTGAACAGTCTGAGAGAACTTGCGCGGAAGAATTGCAGGGTCATAGTCGTGCCCGCGTCGGCAACGGCAAAAGAGATACTTGAACTCAAGCCCGACGGCATTCTTCTCTCTAACGGGCCGGGCGATCCTGCCGCTCTTCCATACATTGTCAAGACGGTCCGGGAATTAATAGGGCGGGTCCCGATATTCGGGATATGCCTCGGCCACCAGAT
>PLLI01000116.1 GCA_003140915.1 Candidatus Omnitrophota bacterium | reverse complement strand
ATGCCCAGGAGTTGAAACAGAATGAAAAGGTATTTTTCCAGATAGCCGGGAAAGACGAAGAGATAGCGGAATTAAAGAAAAAGTTTCAGGACAACCTCGATGAGCTCGGGGGCAGCAAATTGCCCGCGCTCGAAGCCGAAAATAAAAAAATAAAACGTCTGCATGAAGATGCCCTTAAACAGAACGACAGCCTGCTCGAGCGTATAGAGAAGAAGGATAAGGAGATAGCCGCGCTCGAGAAAAAAACGCAGGAAGACCACGGGAAGTCCAAAAAGTCAAAAGAGAACGAAAAGGCCCTCGAAGAGCATCGCGCGAGCCTTTCCTCCCTGGAGGCGGAGAACAAGAAGCTAAAAAAATCGCTGGAAGAAACCGGCACGCTTAGATCGGAAAAAGACAAGGCCGTAGTTAACATGGAAGGCTTGAGGTCCAAGTTGTACGCGGCTACGAAAGAGACTAAAGAACAGGCAGGTCGTATCAGCCAGTTGGAGGAGATGCTCAAACACAGGGATAAGAGGCTCGCGGAGAACGACAAAGTATACAAGGTATTGGAGAACGAAAAGAACTCTCTCGTCCTCAAGTTTCAGGCTTCGGAAGAGACGAGGCGCTCGCTCGAAGAGAATGTCAAGGCATTGAGCGCCGAAGTCGAGGCAAAAAATAAGAAGGTGGCGGAGGCAGAAAAGTTTTACAACAAAAATACAGAGAGCGCGAAGAAGGAGATGGACCTGCAGATACAGGCCGTCGAAAGGTCAAAGAAGGCACTCGAAGGGAAGATCTCGCAGCTCAATGTCGAACTCAACGCGAAGAATAAAAGGATCGAGGAGACAGAAGGCGCGAATAAAGAACTCGACAACCTTGTAAAAGAGTCGGAGCTCAAACTGCAGGCAGTCGAGAGCGGCAAGGCTGACCTTGAGGAGCGCCTCAAGCAGATAGAGGCTGAATTGAACAACGCGGCAAAGGCGATGGAGAGCGACAGGGCCGCCAGCAAAGAGAGCGCCGCAGCGCTTAAGTCAGAGATAGAAGATCTGAAGGCCGTTATAAAAGACAAGGAAAAATCTGAGGAAGAACTCGGAGAGAAAATACTGTGTCTGGAGTCCGAGGTTNNCAGGCGGATATAAAATATTGCGAAGGCGTGGCAAGAGAAGTAAACGACCTCAGGCAAAAGATAAAGGCTTATCGCCTTAAAGTGAAATAGTGACGACTGCTTCCGCGAAGAAACAATTATTTCTGAATTATAAAGGCGGCACAGGAAAGACCAGTATATCTTCCGCTTATGGTTACTGCCTGGCCGTTATGGGCAAGCGCGTCCTCATGGTCGATCTCGATGCACAGGCGCATTTGACGACGTGCCTGGACCAGGAAGGCGCCCGGCGCCAGGATAAGAGCTTGTACAGCGTCATGGTTAAAGGCGATAACGTCGCCGATATCATAATTCCCACTTCGCTGCCCTTGTTGAAACTGATACCCTCGTCCCTTTCGCTCTCCGCCTTAGAAGTGCCGCTCTTCAAGATGCACCTGAGGGAATTCAGGCTGCGCCAGGTGTTGAAGGATGTGGAAAAAGATTACGATTTCATAATCATCGATTCCGCGCCCAGCATAAACCTGCTCGGCCTTAATGCCATCCTTGCTTCCGACGAGATCCTTATACCGCTCCTGGCCGACTTTCTGTCGTTCCATGGGCTCAAGATACTGATGGAGACGCTGGCCTCGATCGAAACCGATTTCCGGTTTTACCTCGGGAAGATACACATATTCCTGAACCGCTTCAATCCTCAATATCCGATATGCGGCGAATGCAAAGAGGCGGTCCATAAATTCTATCCGGAGTATGCCCTGCAGACGGTCATAAACGAATCGCACGAGATCATCGACGCCTCGAGCATGGGGCAATCGGTATTCGAAGCCTACCCCGATTCGGCAGTGGCCGCGGACATAAAAAATCTTGTTTATGAAGTTAACAGTAAAAATTTCGATGACATGGTGAAAAATTTCGGGGAACTGGTAAAAAATCCATAAAGTTTAGGGGGCGCGCGATGAAGAAAAAATTTGAGTCTAACGTGGCAACGGAGATACCGAAAACCAAGCTGCATGAGCCGGAACTACCGTGGAAATTGACGGAAGAGGAAGTGGGACAGATCGGCTCAAAGGACGACGATTTCCGGGCCGCCATAGCCGGCTCATCCCCGCTCAAGACCAGGGCCCCATTTTTAATACTGCTCGTTATGACAATCTTCGGGATCACGACCTATCTGATATCGAGCGCCGTTATGGAGAACGAGAAGATGCGGACCAGCGTCGCCAAGAAGAATAGCGAACTCTCTTTGGTGCAGATGAATCTGATGAAAGCAGTTGCGGAGAAAGAGGCCGTAAATAAAAATTCAGCCCAGCTCGAAAAGAAGGTCAGCGACCTTACCGCGCAGAAGCAGCTTTTTGCAAGCGTGATAGAGAGCCTGACCAAGAAAGGCGAGGATATTGACGCGGCCCCGGCAACACCCATTTTGGCGATGACACCTGCCGGCAATACTGCCGCCCCTGCGGCCCAAACGCCCGAAACAAATGCCGCGGCCCCCGCTTCTCAAACAGGGCCTAACTAAGTAAAGTTGAATATGCAAAGGCATCTGTCGAATAAAATTTTAGGAACCTTCCTTCTATTATTATTTCCCGTATTTTTTATTCCGCAAACCTTTGCCCAAGACAATGCCTTCTATCAGCTCAATCAAAAAGTCATGGAATCCGCCAGGCAGGGCAAGTACGATGAATCTCTTCTTTTGGCTAAAGAGGCCCTTGAGCTGGCGAAGAAAGAATTCGGCCCGTATCACGATAACGTCGTAATGTCGCTCAACACGCTCGCCGCTATTTACGCGTCACAAGGAAAATACTCGAAGGCCGAGAGTGTGCTGCGGAGAGTGCTTGCGATAAGGACGCTCGGTATAGGCGATCAGGTGCTCGCAAAAAATTACGCTGACATAGCCGCAAGTTACCGTTCGCTCGCCAGGCTCTACGCGCAGGCTAAAAGGTATGGCAGGGCCGAGAAGGCCATTGGGCGCGCCATGAAGATGGACAAAGGCGCCCGTGGAAAAGAGTACCCCGACAAGACGGAGGACCTTAACCTCCTCATCAGCCTCTATGAGGCTCAGGGTAAGACGAAAGAAGCGGAACCTCTTTACAAACTCGTTCTCGCGGACTATGAAGCGTCGGGCGGCGCGAATAGCCCATCCTCGGCGATCGCTGCGAATAATCTCGCTAACATCTATGTGGCCAATAAGAAATATCAGGATGCGGAGGAGTTATTAAAAAAAGCGCTGGAGATAAACGAGCGGAACTCGAAGGACCCCAACGATCACGCGGTTGCGGTATCGCTCAATAACCTCGCGACGGTCTATACCAATGAAGGAAAATATTCCCAGGCGGAACCGTTATTGGAAAGAGCGCTCGATATCGACGAACGTACTTTCGGGAAAGTTTCGCCGGAGATAGTGGCAGACCTGAATAATCTTGCGGCAGTATACTCCTGTCAGAATAAGTACCAACGGTCCGAATCGCTCTATAAGAGGGCCCTCGAGATAAACGAAAATAACCCCGCGTTAAGCCAGGAAGAGATAGCGAAATCTCTGAATAATCTCGCCGTAGGCTATTCATACCAGAAAAAGTATTCGGACGCAGAGCCCATCCTTGCAAAAGTTCTGGAACTTAACGAGAAGATCTATGGCCCAACCGATCCCGCCGTTGCGGGCGCTCTTAACAACCTGGCCGCCGCGCATCTTTCCCAGGCCAAATACGACATGGCTGAATCTGCCTTCAGACGCTCCCTCGAAATAGGGGAACGATATCTTCCGGAGAAGGCCGGTCTCGTGACAGCGGCGCTAAGCGGCCTCGGTTCTATATACGAATCCCAGAGTAAATACACGGAAGCCGAATCCTTCTACATCAAAATGGTCGACCTGTACAATAAAGTCCTGGACAAGAATTCCCCTGACTTGGCCTCGGCCTCGAACGACCTGGCGAGAGTTTACATCGCCCAGAAAAAATACGCGGACGCGGAGCCTCTCCTGAAGAAGGCCCTGGAGATAAACGAGCATAACCTTGGCCCCGACGATCGCTCTCTTTCCGTATATCTCAACAACCTCGCGACAGTCTACACTTCGGAAGGGAAGTATTCAGAAGCGGAGCCGCTTTTAGTAAGGGCGCTCGATATCGATGAACGCTCCTTCGGGAAAGCCTCGCCCGACATAGTGACCGACCTGAATAATCTCGCCACGGTATATTCCTACCAGAATAAATATCAGGAATCCGAATCTCTCTACAAGAGGGCCATCGAGATAAACGAAACACCGATGATATTATCGAATTTGGCATCTCTATATGAGAAACTCGGCAAGAGCGACGAAGCGAAAACCCTCCAGGATCGTGCCAAGAAACTATACGAAAGTCAGCAAAGAAGCTAGCCGCAGGCATTGACTTTTCCAGTTTTGTAATGTATACTTAAAAAAGTTAGTTACTAACTTTTGTGAAGGTTAAGGAAAATAAAACTTCGCATAGGAGACACATGAAAACAGAGCGAATGTATCAATTTGATTTTCAGGAATTATCCGACAAGTATGTAAAGAGCCTTAAACTTTTAGAATTAATAAGCAAAAAAGGTATAATTTCCAGGACGGAGATATCCAAAACAACAGGTATCAATATAGTCTCAGTATCCAATTACATAAAAAGATATATAGATAATAAGCTAATTATGGAAAAAGGATTTGATGTGTCGACGGGCGGCAGGAAGCCGGAACTCGTCGAGCTGAATAAAAGCGATAATTGCGTGATAGGCGTCGATATAGGTAAAGATTCCATCCGTGTCGTCTTTACCGATATAGGGTTGAATATTATAGGAAAGGCCGAGGCGCCCAGGACAGGCAAGAACATAAAAGAGACGACGGCAGCGGCTTGCGGATTGATCGGGGAAGTAATGAAGAGGGCCGGCTCCTCTGCTGGTTGTGTCAAGGTTATCGGCGTAGGGACGGCCTCCGGCGATTACGCGTATATCGGCAAGGAGATGAAAGACAGATTCGGCATAGAGACATTTGCCGGAGACGAACCTTCTTGCGCCGCTTTCGGCGAAAAAAATCTTAACAAGAAGATATCCCAGGGAGAGCTTCTCTATATATATTCCGATATAGGATGCGGAGTGGTAGTTAAAGAAGACGGCAATAGAGTATCCCGCAATGAATCGAAATATTTGTCTCCATGGAAAGAAACATTCGGCGTCGTAGATCTTGCCAAAAGCGATGTTGCCAGGGGCGTGGGGACCTCTATAGTGGAAATAGCAAAGGGGAAGATGGAAAATATAACCGAAGAGACCGTGATAGAAGCCGCAGTCAATAATGACGAAGTCGCGCTCAGCATCATGCGCTCAGTGGGCATGAGCCTCGGCCTCAGGATAGCTTACCTGATCAATTTATTCGGTGCTGAATCCGTGGTGATAGGCGGCGGCATAGAGAGAGCGGGGAACCTGATATTGGAGCCCATAAAAAAGACGGTTAAAAAATTATCATTGAAAGATTATTCAAGTACGGTGGTTATCATGCCGGGGGCTCTCGGCGAGGAAGCCGTTAGCCTGGGGGCGGCCTCTCTCGCTTCCAGGGAAATGTTTTTAAAAGCGTAAGAATGACCCCTGCCTTCTTGGCGAAGGCGGATAAAAGTGAGGTATATTTATGACAGAAGAAAGAACTTGCAGGATCTGCGGCAAACCGTTCCTTCCTAATAAATACCGCCCCAACCAGTCGATATGTTCTTCGCTCGAGTGCCAGTATCAGCGCCAACTCGAAAATATGAAAAAATGGCGTGAATCGAACCCGCACTATTTTAAATACAAGGAGACGCAGGATTCTTCCTGGAAAGAGACATGCAGGCAGCGTTCTCTGGACTGGCGAAAGAAACACCAGGAATACCTTAAACTATACCGCGAAGAACATAGAGAGCGCCATCGTGAGTACATGAGAGACTACATGCGGGAATACCGGAAACAACATTCTAAAATAGTATAAAGGATATTTTTTGAATATCTCAAAATCTTTTATTTTTTCAGGATTAATATATTCCGCGCTTATCTTTTTCCTACTGGCAGGCGATGCGGCTTTTGCCTTTACGTTTAACTTCGCTCCAAAGAAGAAGAACCAGCCCCAAGTAGAAACCGTCAAACAACCGTTTAAGCCTGAGGCGGCCCCCGTTCAAAAGGAAGAGCCGCCGATTTTGCCGGATGATCCATCGCTGCAAAATCCACAAGAAGTCTTAAGATCCGGTAGCAATGAAATTATGCGCGATAGGATAATTTTAAATATCCCAAGGGGCGGCTTGAAAGATGGCGAGAAACTTACGCTTGGGACAATGCCCGCCGATCTGCAAACCCCAGTCACTAAGGTAAGCGAGGATAAGACCTCTCGTGCCGGGCAAATATACAGTTTAAAAGATTGCATAGATATAGCTGTAAAGAACCACCTGCCGTTACAGATAGCCAAAAAGAGTGTGAAGCTCGCCGAGATGAGGCTCTTCGAGGCGAGAAGGAACATGCTGCCCAGCGCGACGATAGATTACCAGGAATATCATGGCATAATAACCGGCCAGGCTTATATCGGCAGGAAACAGACGATAGAAGGGCAGCAGCCCATATTTCACGGAGGCGAGCTTTTCTATACGGTGAAGCAATCCGAAGTCAATCTCGAGATAACCAAAAACGATTATAACAGGATACGGAATGAGCTTGTGCTTCAGGTGAAGAAGGCATATTACACGCTTGCAAAGGCGAAAGGGAACCTGAGGATGCAGCGGGACCTTTCCAAAGAAGTCGATAGGACGTTTGATATGGTAACCAGGCAGGCAGATGCAAGCGTTATATCGAAGATCGAAGTGATGAACGTCAATTCACAGGCAAGCCAGGTAAAATATCAACTTGTCTCGGCAGAAGGCGATCTCTCCATAGCCGAACTCATATTGAAACAGGCGATGAATGTCGATACCAAAGATGAGATCGATGTCAAAGAGAACCTCGAATTCAAAAAAGTCACAGTCGATTACGAAAAAGCTCTGCTGGCCGCGATGGTGAACAGGCCGGAGATGAAGATAAACTCTATGATGATAGACTATTACAATTACGGCAAAGGGATAGCTAAGGCCAAACTCTGGCCCAAGGTGGACCTGTTAGGTTCTTGGGGGTTAGCCAAAGAAGAGATTGCCCCCGAAGACGCTATTGTTGGAGAGGCGCTCGATGCCGATCAGAAACTCGCCGCGCAATGGTACGCGGGCCTCAAGGTAGGCATGCCTTTTTGGGGGACCACGGGAGAATATTCTCTTACAAAGGAACACTGGGTACCAGTTGTCAGCACTACGCATGGTACCGACGCCACTACGATGGAGTTCAAGTTTAAGATACTGGACAAACTCGATTCGTTGTCAGAGCAGCGCCTTTCGGATATAGATTTTGATAAGGCCAGGCAAGAGCTCACAAAAATAAAACAGGACGTTACCCTCGAGGTCAAAGAAAACTGTTTCAATTACGAAAAAGCCCTGATACAGTCCCAGACCGCTGAAAACAAGGTCAAATACCAGTCCAGCGACCTTGAACTGGTAAAGCTCAAAAGAGGGCTGGATGAGGCGCAGGATTCGAACGTGATAGACAGCATGATAAAACTCGCCCAGGAAAAATTCGGATATTTACAGGCGCTCGCAGATTGCCACATATCGCTTGCGAGTATAAATAAGGCCGTAGGCATAGAGGATTATTACAGGGACGAATAAATCTTAGGAGAAAACATGGATAAGCCTGAAGAGAAGGGTGTGGAAAATATCGAGGTTAGAAAGAAGGGCGGCAAAAAGAGGCTGATGATTATTTTGCTGGTTGCTGCGGTCGCTTGTATTGTTCTTGCACGTACGACTACCAACATCCAGAACGCGATTTTTAAGAAGAAGCCGACGAAAGAAAAAGCTGTAGCGATAAAATTTGAGGAAGAGACGACGCCGGTCAAGGCATTCAAGGTGAAGAAGACGGAATTTAAAGATACTTTACCATCGATTGGGAACGTCAAGGGATTCAAGGAGATAGACCTTAAGTTCCAGATAGCCGGCGTCATAGAGAGTTTTAACTTTGAAGAAGGCGAAAAGATACAGGAAGGTGATATCATAGCTTCGCTTGTCCAGAGGGACGCGCTCCTTAAATTAAAATACGCGGAGATCGAACTGGGAAAGAACCAGAAATTATACGATATAGGGGCGATAACCCCGATCAAACTCGAGCAGGCAAAGCTCGAATACGAATCCGCAAAATCCGAGCTGGACAAGACCAACATATATGCTATGTCGGGTGGGCTTCTGGGTTCTAGGGTCATGGATGCCGGAAGTTACGTTACGCCGAACGACAGGATAGGTGTTTTTGTCGATATGGATAAAGTTTACGCGGAATTCAATATAATAGAAAAAGACGTCCCCAAGGTAGCTCTCGGTCAGAAGGCAGAGGTATACGCCGACGCATATCCGTCGAAAATATTTTCCGGCTCGGTTGACAGGATCTCACCTATAATCGAGGGAAGATCGCGGACGGAAAATATAAAAGTCGAACTCGATAACAAGGAAGGCCTGCTCAAGTGCGGGATGTTCATAAGGGCATCGATCGCCACATATGACAAGAAGGATGTAATCGTAGTTCCGCTCTCGGCTTTGAAGAAGAAAGAGAACGAATATATCGCTTATGTGATCCAGAAAGAAGAGGC
>PLLI01000128.1 GCA_003140915.1 Candidatus Omnitrophota bacterium | reverse complement strand
AGATAACCCTGATCGAACTCCATACCTTCTACGAGCTCGAGCTATGTCTCAATCGACTTCGCTTCTTCGACCGTAATGACGCCGTCTTTGCCGACCTTGGTCATGGCTTCCGCTATCTGGTTGCCGATCTCCTGGTCGTTATTAGCGGCTATGGACGCGACCTGCAGTATCTCTTTCTTGTCTTTCGGGTTGACCGGCTTGGCAAGTTTCTTCAGGTCTTCGACTACTCTCTCGACCGCCTTTTCGATGCCCCTTCTCAAGGCCATCGGGTTTGCACCGGCAGTCACGTTCTTCATTCCTTCTCTGAATATAGACTCAGCGAGAACGGTCGCCGTGGTAGTGCCGTCTCCGGCTATGTCGGATGTTTTTGATGCTACTTCTTTCACTAATTCCGCACCCATATTCTCATACGGATCCTTCAATTCTACTTCCTTCGCTACGGTAACACCGTCCTTTGTGATAGTAGGCGCGCCGAATTTCTTGTCCAACACTACGTTGCGTCCTTTCGGCCCGAGCGTAACCTTGACCGCCTTAGCGAGCTGTTCGACGCCTCTCAGGATCGCCCTGCGCGCCTCCTCGCTGTATAGTAATTGTTTCGCCATTTGAGTCACCTTCCTCCTGTTATTTTACGATCGCTAAAATGTCCTCTTCCTTTAATATAAGGTACTCTTTTCCGTCCATCGTTATCTCGGTGCCGGAATATTTGCCGAACAGTATCTTATCGCCCGCTTTTACTTCAGGGACCACCACTTTACCATCAGAGATCTTACCCTTACCTACCGCTATTACCTCGGCCTCTTGCGGTTTCTCTTTGGCCGTGTCAGGCAGGACTATCCCGCCCTTCGTCACATCTTTGGCTTCGAGGACCTTTACCATTATCCTGTCCGCCAATGGCTGAATCTTCATACTACTCCCCCCTCTCGTTATTGTTTACTGAAATCTTACCTGTTAGCACTCAACCATAAGGAGTGCTAACATAATAGTATTATACGGGATTGGCAATTTTTGTCAAGGGTTTTTCGGAAAAATTTTATATCGCGCAGGCAACTCCAGGTATGCTGTGTTGAAGTTTAAAAGTGGGGTTTGCGGTTACGATAGCCGCGATCTTGATGTCCATATCGGCTTATAAGGTACAGGCCTTTCAGGGTTATCTCCTCGTCCAGGATCTGTATAGAATCGGAATATTTTTTTATCAAACCGGCATTGCCGCCTGTCGCTATCACTGTCAGGGACCTGCCGAGGATGGACCTATATTTCGCGACGAGCCCATCGCACATTGCGCCGAACCCGAAGAGGATGCCGCCGCGCATACTATTGACCGTGCTTTTACCGATAATGTGCGGGGCATCTTTCAGTTTCACTCTCGGCAGGAGCGCAGTCTTCTCGTAAAGGCTGGACAAGGATATCCCTATGCCCGGCATTATGAGCCCGCCAATGTAATCGCCTTTTTTTGAAACGATGTCGAACGTCACGGCCGTCCCGAAATCTATTACGACTGCCGGTGAGCCATACAGAATTTTTGCTGCGTAAGCATTGACGAGCCTGTCCTGGCCCACTTCGCTCTTTATCCTGTATAGATTTTTTATCGGCACACGTAAGTCTCTGCCGAGGATGATTATGCGGCAGGCGGCGATCTTATTGAGATAGGTTACGACCCGCGCAAGCGCCACAGGAACTACGCTCGAGATAATGACCTGATGCTCGCTTTTTATGCCTAAGGCGCATATTCTGAATAAATTACGAAATCGACTTTCATGCATGGAATAGTTATCCGTAGGGATCTTAGCCTTACAGGCAAGACGGCCATTCTTAAAAACCCCTGCAGTTATATTGGTATTTCCTATGTCTATAGCGATCAAATTAGCCATATATTCTTTTATCTCACCATCGCAATATCGCCGGAGGAGACCTTTTCCAGCGTGCCTGCATCTCTTCTGACAACTAAAGCGCCGTCCGGGTCGATATCATGCACCAAACCCTCGAACGTCCGGTTCTGGAGCACCACTTTTACCCTCGAACCTATCATATCGGACAGACGCTTCCACTCATCCATTATCGGCTGGAAGCCATCCTTTTTCAATAGAAAATAATCCTCTTCGAGCTTTTCAATGAGTTTCCTCGTAAGATCGACCCGGGATACCTGTTCGTCCGTCCTACTATCGGGAAGTTCTTCCCGTAATGACGAAGCGCCTTTAGGCAATTGTTTCATCTGCGTATTCACATTAATGCCTATTCCTATCACGATAAAATCCACGCGATCCTGCTCGGCCTTCATCTCGGTCAATATCCCGCATACCTTTTTGTGGTTCACCAGTATGTGGTTCGGCCATTTGATCATCGCCTGGAGGTCTGCGGTCTCTCTGATGGCCCTGGCTGCCGCGACCGCCGCTAATAAAGTTATTTTAGAAATTTCGTTCGGCGTGATCTGCGGCCTCAGTATCACCGAAAGATATATCCCGCTCTCAGACGGAGAAAGCCATGTGCGGCCATGCCTGCCCTTTCCCTTCTCCTGCTCCTCGGCCAATATGACCGACCCTTCTTTTAAGCCCTTTTCGGCAAACGCATAAGCGATCGCGTTCGTCGAATCGACTTTTTTATACGAGAGTATCTCTTTACCCAGGATCCTGGTCCTGAGTTTCCACTTTATCTCGGCAGGTATCAGCCTGTCGGGGATATTGAGGAGACGGTAACCTAAATGCGGGGATGCCTCTATGTCATAGCCTTCTTCCCTCAATTTCTCGATGTGCTTCCATATCGCGGCCCTTGAGACGCCGGCGATCTTGCACAACTCCTCGCCCGAGACGTGATCTGTATCATTACGTAATATGGCCAATATCTTTTCGTCTATCATAGTTTTTGTGATCTATCGAGCTTCTCTTTCAGCTCTTTTATCTGGTCGCGCAGGATGGCCGCCTTTTCAAACTGCAGATTTCTGGCAGCGACTTCCATGTCATGCTGAAGCTCACCTATCAATGCCGTAAGATCATACTGCTCGTCCGTCTCTTCGACTACGCCCACGATGACTTCCCTGGCCTTTTTATAGGACTCGATCCCTTCCCTTACCGCTTTTTCTATCGACCGCGGCGTTATCTTGTTTTTTTCGTTGAATTCGATCTGGACCTTGCGCCGCCTGTCCGATTCGCCTATGGCGCGCTTCATCGATTTCGTCAGCGTATCGGCGTACATTATCACTTTCCCATTCAGATGACGCGCGGCGCGGCCCGCGACCTGTATGAGGCTCGTTCCGCTCCTCAGGAAACCTTCTTTATCGGCATCGAGTATTGCAACAAGCGAGACCTCGGGGAGGTCCAGTCCCTCTCTCAAAAGGTTTATTCCGACCAGACAGTCGAACTTATTGAGCCTCAGGTCCCTCAGGATCTCTACGCGCTCTATGGCATCCAGTTCTGAATGGAGGTACTTTACTCTCAAGCCCCCTGACTCGCTCAAATATCGTGCGAGGTCCTCGGCGAGCCTCTTGGTGAGCGTCGTGACGAGAACGCGTTCCTGTTTTGTCGCGCGGTCTTTCACCTCTTTTATGAGATCGTCTATCTGGCCCTTGGACGGCTTCACCTCGATCGGCGGGTCGATGAGGCCCGTCGGCCGTATCAATTGCTCGACCACGTTGCCATCCGATTTTTCAAGCTCGTATTCATCGGGCGTCGCGGAGACGAAAATGATCGGGCGGATAAGCGTTTCGAATTCGTCGAATTTGAGCGGCCTGTTGTCGAGGGCCGACGGGAGCCTGAAACCGTATTCGACGAGTGTCTCTTTTCTCGCCCTGTCACCGTTATACATCCCTCTTACCTGCGGTATAGTTACGTGTGATTCGTCTATGAATGTGATGAAGCCTTCCGGGAAATAATCTATCAGGCACCACGGCCGCGATCCCGGCGGCCTCTGGGCAAGGTGCCTCGAATAATTCTCAATGCCGTTACAATAGCCGATCTCGCGCATCATTTCGATATCGTAATGCGTTCTCGACTCGAGCCTCTGGGCCTCCAACAATTTGTTTTGCGCTCGCAGCTCGGCCAGCCGTGCGGAGAGCTCCTCCTCTATAGATTTAATAGCGATTTCTACCCTGTCGCCTGTCGTGACGAAATGCTTGGCGGGATATATCCCTATCTTGTGGATTTGAGTGATCGTCTTTCCCGTGAGCGGATCGATCTCGTAGATATGCTCTATCTTGTCGCCTAATTGCTCTACCCTGTAAGCCGTCTTCGTGTAGGCCGGGAAAACTTCTATAGTATCGCCGCGGACCCTGAAGGTGGAGCGTTTGAAATCATAGTCGTTACGTTCATAGTGAATGGCTATCAGCTTCTTCAAAAGTTCGTCCCTGGAGACAGACTCGCCTTCTTCGAAGAAGGCGAGCATCTCACCGTATTCCCCGGGCGAGCCCAAACCGTAGATGCATGAGACACTCGCGACAACAATACAATCGTCCCGCGACATGAGCGAGCTTGTTGCCGAAAGTCTCAACCGGTCGATATCTTCATTAATCGAAGAGTCTTTTTCGATGTATATGTCGGTATGCGGGATATACGCTTCAGGCTGGTAATAGTCGTAGTAACTTACGAAATATTCTACCGCGCTCTCGGGGAAGAATTCTTTGAATTCGCTGTAGAGTTGGGCGGCGAGCGTCTTATTATGAGAGATTATGAGCGCAGGCCTGCCCAATTCGGCAATGACGTTCGCCATCGTGAATGTCTTGCCCGATCCGGTGACCCCGAGGAGTGTCTGATAGCCGGCGCCTTTCTTAAAACCGCCGATCAATCTTTTTATCGCTTCCGGCTGATCACCTTCGGGTGAGAATTTGCTTACAAGCTTAAATTGAGCCATTAAATCATTTCCAGCGACATATCGATCGACTTGACCGATGCGGTAAGGGCGCCGATAGAAACGATATCCGGCTTCGCCTTGGCGAACTCCTCTATGGTATCGAGGTTCACGCCGCCGGAGACTTCCAAAATAGGTTTTATCCCGGATAGCCTTCGTATCTCAACGCACGACCTGACGTTCTGGGGCGTCATATTATCGAGCATTACTATGTCGGGTTTCCCGGCAAGCGCATCGTTAAATTCTTCGATGGAGGTCACTTCTATCTCGACTACAGTTCCTTTTAAACTCTTCTTCCTCGCAGTTTCTACTAAATCTTTCAAACTTGTGACCTTGTGACTTGTGCCTTGCGACCTTATGACAGCTATATGGTTATCCTTTATCAATACCTGGTCGTACAAACCCATCCTGTGATTTGCGCCGCCTCCGGTAAATACCGCGTATTTTTCCAGGTGTCTCAGGAGCGGCAGAGTCTTCCGGGTATCCATTATCTTCACGCCGTACGGTTTGGCCCTATCGACGAATGCCTTCGTCGCCGTCGCAACACCGCTTAAAAAAGCGAGAAAATTTATCATCGTCCTCTCCGCCCTGAGGATCGAGCTCGCATGCCCTTCAAGGTAGGCTATCTCTTTGCCGCTGCCGACGGAACTTCCATCGTCGCAATTGGGCTTGAATCTGACACTGAAGTCGACCTGGGACATGGCCCATTCGGCGATCTTTAAACCGCAGACGACGCAGTCGGACCGGACGATGATACTCGCTTCCGAACTCGCCGTATTTCCGATCAGGGCGGTAGTCGTTATATCGCCCTTACCTATATCCTCTTTAAGCGCCGCCTTGATTATCGGCAGCGCCCTCTCTTTGTCAAGCTGCATATCTATCCTATTCTATCTCTTTTAAATTATTTTTTAACTTTTTGAGCTGGATCTCGAGCTCGCCCTTGCGCAGTTCCTGTTTTTCCACAACCTCTTTTGGCGCTTTACCGGTAAAGTTTTTGTCTTTCAGCCTGGCCGTTATCGATTTAATTTCTCCGACGATCCTCTCTTCATCTTTCTTCAACCTGGCCTTCTCTTTGGTAAAATCGATCAACCCTTCGAGCGGTATATAGACCTCGGTCCGGCCGACCACGCTCACCGCCGCATTTTTAGGCTTCGCGGACTTGCCTATCTCGAGGCGCTGTGCCTTCGACATCCGTTTTATGAACTCCGCGTTCTCGCGAAGAAGTTTTTCGGACCGGGCGTCGTGGATGTTTATCACGGCGCTTATCGCGGTCTGCGGATCGATGTTCCATACGGAACGTATATTACGTATGGCCGTGATGAGTTCAATAAGCTCTTTCATCGCGTCTTCGGATTCTTTGGATATCATCTGTTTCTGGACGTGCGGCCATTTTTGTACCATGATCGAATCTGTAACTGCTTCTTTTTCACGCGGCAACTTTTGCCATATCTCTTCGGTTACGAAAGGCATAACAGGATGGAGCATCCTCAGGCTCTTCTCCAGCACCTTATACAAAATAATCTGAGAAGATTTTTCGCTAATAGTAACTTTCGCTATCTCGATATACCAATCGCAGAATTCATGCCATATAAAGCGGTAAATAGCGGC
>PLLI01000018.1 GCA_003140915.1 Candidatus Omnitrophota bacterium | reverse complement strand
CTTCGCCGCCGCCCATCGGATGGTCGTGCGGATTCTTTGCAACGCCTCTGGAATACGGCCTCAGGCCCAGCCATCTATTCCTACCGGCCTTTCCGATCGATATCGTTTCGTGCTCGATGTTGCCTACCTGGCCGATCGTGGCCATACAGCCCATGCTAACGAGCCTTAGCTCGCCGCTGGGCAATTTAATCTGCGCGTAGTCGCCTTCCTTCGCCATTATTATGCATGAATTTCCGGCTGACCTCGCGATCGTCGCGCCGCTGCCCTTCTTGAGTTCGAGATTATGTATCGGTATGCCGGCCGGTATGTTCGCCAGGGTAGTCGTGTTCCCGGTCTTTATTTCAGCCGCCGCGCTCGAAATGACCACGTCGTTAACAGACAAGCCGATCGGGGCTATTATGTACCTCTTCTCGCCGTCCGTGTATTCGACAAGCGCCAGCCTCGCGGATCTATTCGGGTCGTATTCTATAGCGATGACCTTGCCCGGCATGTCGAGCTTATCGCGTTTGAAGTCGATGAGCCTCAACATCCTCTTGTGCCCGCCGCCGCGATGACGCGAGGTGATCCTTCCGCGGTTATTCCTGCCGCCTGACTTCTTCAGTGCCACTAACAGGTTCTTCTCAGGCTTGCCCTTTGTGAGCTCTGCGAAATCCGCGATCGCCGCATGCCTTAGCCCGGGGGTCGTTGGTCTGAATTTTTTTAATCCCATTTTAGTTTCTTTCTCGTTAAGCTATGTCGATCTTACTGCCTTCTTTTAAAGTCACTATCGCCTTCTTCCAATCGGGCGTCTTCCCCATGGCGTATCTAACCCTCTTGGACTTTCCTCTCATCATTACGGTGTTGACACCGTCTACTTTGACTTTATAAATATCCTCTACGGCCTTTTTGATCTCGATCTTATTCGAGCTCTTGTCGACCCAGAATAGATACTTGTTTAAAGGCAGAAGATTGGCGCCCTTTTCGGTCCGGATCATTCCTTTTACTATGTCGTGCGGGTCCTTCATGTTAACTCTTGAACCTTTCCGGTAATTTTTTAAGCGCCGCCTTGGAGACGATCATGTTATCGCATTTAAGGACGTCTATGGTGTTAAAATCCCTGTAATTCTTTACCGAAACTTCCTGCAAGTTTCTCGACGCTATCTTCACCTTATCATCGACCGCGTCCAGGACGAAGAGGCTCTTCCCCTTCAGTTTCAGCGCGTCGACTATGGCCTTGAATTGCTTCGTCTTCGCTTCCGCGATCTCCATGGCGCTTATCCCGATGACCTTCTCATCGTTCAATTTCGAATTGATGCTTGAAAGGAACGCGAGCTTTTTGACTTTCTTCGGAAGCTCCCGGTGAAAATCTCTCGTATGAGGGCCGAATATCGAACCGCCGTGCCTCCATAGAGGCGAACGGGTGGAACCGGCTCGCGCGCGGCCTGTGCCCTTTTGCCTGAACGGCTTCTTGCCACCGCCGGAGACGTCACCCCGGGTCTTGGTCGAGGCATTGCCGTGCCTCTGGTTGGAATTGTACATCACGACAGCCTGGTAGAGGACCGCCTTATTGACCTCGCCGTTAAATAATCCCTTATCAAGGGCGAGGCGCTCGACCTCTTTGCCTTTTGTGTCGTATACGGGTATCGAGAACTCGCCTTCCGCCTTGCCCTTGGGCCTTGCGGTCTTTGCCGTCTCTATGCTCGCCTTTATTTTCCTGGCTTTCGCTTTTCTCGGATTTTCTTTATTTGTCTTCATCAGTCTTCCTATACTTATTCCGCTCTCTATTTCTTCATTGCCGCTTTTACGCTCTTTTTCGGCTTGACCTGCACTGGTTTAATTTTCACGAATCCCTTGGGACGTTTTCTCGCTTCTTTCACGATAAGAAAACTGTTCTTGTGTCCAGGCACATTCCCTTTTACCAGAATAAGATTATTCGCCTTATCAACATCTATTACTTCCAGATTCTGGATGGTTATCTTATCCACACCCATGTGCCCCGGCAGATGATGTCCTTTTGTCACGCGGCCGAGCCTTGCGCCTGACTGGATAGAGCCGACCGCTCTATGGAACATGGAGCCGTGCCCAGCGTCGCCGCCTGCCCATCCCCACCTTTTGACACCGCCCTGAAAACCTTTGCCTATAGAAGTACCCGTCACGTCAACGTAGTCGCCCTTCGCGAAGAGATCAGCTTCCAGCTTTTGACCGACCTTGTACGGCGCCGCATCCACTACCCTTATCTCTCTCACGAATCGCGGCGGCGTAACTCCGGCCTTTTTAAATCTTCCTTTATCGGGATTACCGACAAGCTTCTCTCTCTTCGTGCCGAAGCCCACCTGTATGGCATTATAGCCGTCACTATCCTTCGTCTTCACCTGTATGACGTGGCACGGTCCGGCCTCGATAAGAGTCACCGGCACCATCTTTCCGGTTTCGCTATAGACGTTCGTCATTCCTAATTTTTTACCCAATATCCCTATCATTTTTAGTATTTTCCCTGCTTACGGCTATTTAATCTCCACATAGACGCCTGCCGGCAAGTCCAGTTTCTTCAGCGCGTCGATCGTTTTCGACGTCGGGCTTATGATGTCCAGAATACGTTTGTGCGTCTTTATCTGGAACTGCTCCCGCGACTTTTTATCGACGTGCGGACTCCTCAGGACCGTGAATACTTCCCGCTTCGTAGGAAGCGGGATCGGGCCTGCTACGTCCGCGCCAGTGCGTTTGGCCGTCTCGACTATTTCCTGCGCCGATAGGTCCAATAGCCTGTGATCGTAAGCTATTAATTTGATCCGTATCTTTTGCGGTGCTTGCTGTGCCATTTTATTTACTCTACGACTTCAGTTACTACCCCGGCGCCTAC
>PLLI01000041.1 GCA_003140915.1 Candidatus Omnitrophota bacterium | reverse complement strand
TTATTAAACTTTATTATTATACCGAGATATGGTATCATTGGGGCTTCGATATCGTTTACCATAGTTGAAATATTCGCTTTTGCATGGATCTTTTGGATATACGAAAAAAGGATCCGGTACGCGCTGGCGAAAAAATAAGGGTCCAGATTTTGACAGAGCAAANNGGACATCTCAAACTGTATGATAAATCCAAAATTTTCTCTGATAAATTTTGGATAAGGTCCAGAAAAAGGGGGAAGAGATGGTCGAAAGAAGTGAGTTTAAGGGCAAGCCGGTACTGGTCATAAAAAGAGACGAGAATGACAAGTATCCTTTCGCTTTCGGCATGAGTAAAGCGAAGATGATATTAGAAAATCTGGAAGAAATAAAGAGATTTGTCGAAGATAACGATAAGGCCGTCGATCAGTAATTTTTTCAACAGGCTTCTCTTCTTCATCGGGTGGCTTCTCTCGCCGTTCACTTTCTGGAACGACGCTTTCATCAACATACCGCTCTCTTATCTCCTGGCTGATATATTTGTTAAGATATGGCCCGCGGATTTTTTACTCGCGGTGCTGGTATTCTATTGGTTGACGAACGGCCTCGGGATACTGATGATGTATTTTAGCGGGAAAAGCCTGCTGGCAGGGAAGCGGGGAGCCGCGCGGGAAATTTTATCGCTGGCGGCGACGCTTGTCGTCTATAGCATTGTTCTTATCTTTTTGAATAAGGCAGGTATACTTAAACCGATCTGACTTTCTTTCGTAAATGTTTCGGCAGGATGCGAAGTGCAGTCCTGTATTTCGCCACCGTTCGCCGCTTTATAAGGACGCCTTCTTTTTTTAAAGCTTCTTTTATCTCGTCATCGTTCAGGGGCTGTTCCTTACGCTCATTTTTTATCAATTCCGAGAGTCTTTTCTTCACTGCCGTTTTGGAAATAATGCCGCCCCCTTCTTTCGCGATGCCCCCGCTCAAAAGGCCGCTCAGTGCGATGACTTCATCGCCGATCCGCACATATTTATTGGCGAGGCTCCTGCTTATAGTCGAAGGATGGAAGCCGAGGGCTTTCGCGACGTCGTTTATTGCGAGGCTCTTAATGTCGTGTTTTTTGTTCTTGAGGCTCGCCAGTTGAAAATTCAACAGGTAGCTTGCGACCTTACACACTGTATCTTCGCGTCTCTTTAGATTGTCGATCAGGTGCCTTGCGGCCTGTTCGTTATTCTTTATGAATTCCCGGGCCTCGGGTTCTTTTATTATATCGGCTTCGTTTTTATAAGGATTGTATAATGTCAATTCCGGAAGGTAAGAGTGGTTTATCCCGATGGTTACTTTCGCGCTTTTGACATGCGCTATGAGATCGGGTATCACGGTTTCGATCTTTTCGGCAAGGATACTGCTTGCCGGCCTGGGATTCAGCTTCTTGACGGCGCCGGCGGCCTTTGCAGCCTCTTCCTGTTTTATATTCAGCGCATCCGCGATCTTTCCTATATCATTTATCGCCAATTCGTTTATAAAATCGGTTACGATGGCATATTCCGTTGAGCCTTCTTTATTCATCCGTCTGAGCTGCAGTTGAAGGCATTCCTTCGTATTCCTGGCGCCTATGCCGGGCGGGTCCATGCGTTGGATTATTTCAAGGACTTTTTCCAGCTCATCCGGTTCAGCTCCAAGCTCCTCCGCGGCGGCGTCCAGGTCCTTCGTGATGTAGCCGTTCGCAATNNCGCTATTCGAAGGTTCTCATCATCCAGGTCTAACATTCTAAGCTGAGAGATGAGGGTTTCTCTGGGGTTCTCTTTAGCTCTTATCTGGACGTCGCCGGTCATTTCCGGTAAGCGGCCGGCAGGACCTTTTTTGTCGAATTGTTTTTTAAGAAATGGGTTCTTCTCCAGGATCGACTCGATATATTCGCTGAGCTCTTTCGCCGGCATGGCCAGGAGCTCCAGCGATTGCCTCATTTGAGGAGTGAGTACCATCTTTTGCTGGAATCTTTGGTTCTGAGATAATTTATGCTTATTTGGCATGGCTAATATTGTGCCAGTTAAGTAATCTAAAAGCAACTTTTTTCTTTTATTTCTAACATGTACACAAAATGGTGCCGGATGTCGGAAAGTCGTGACACTTTACGGGACATTATTACGTTTATTACGCTTAAAAATTATTGGCACAGATATTGCTTATACTAGAAAGTGTAAGAATGACATAGTATTTCATAGATAGTGTGTAGGTTGTAGGGTGTAGGTTCTAGGGTATGAGGTAAAGAATGAAATTCGATTTTGAGAAGCTCGATGTATGGCAGATTGCCTTTGATCTATCGGAAAAAGTTTACAGCCTTACCAAGGCTTTCCCTGCAAGCGAAATCTACGGTATTACAAATCAGCTGAGACGTGCCAGCTTATCCATTTCTTTGAATATAGCGGAAGGAAAAGGTCGCTATTCCACCAAAGAGTTTAAACAGTTTTTGTTTGTGGCGCGAGGGTCTTTGTATGAGACCGTTACATTGTTAAGGATGTGTTTAAGGCTACGTTATATTACAGAAGCGCAATACGATATTGTTATTAAAATGTGTGAAACAATACAGAGCAAACTTAGCGGGCTGTCAAATTATTTAAGAGGAAAAAATGATGTAGGCGCGGGTTGCTCTAAACCCCGCACCCTACAACCAACAGCCTAGAACCAACAGGAGGATATTCGAAAATGGTACTAAAAGATCGCTTATCGATAACGGAAGTAGCGAAATCGGTGGGGGTTACGCCGCGAACGATAATGAGGTGGGAAAAGACAGGGAAGATCAAGAGGTCGAAGCGGGACTGGCGGGGCTGGAGGTTCTACCAGAAAGAGGATATTGAGGATATCAGGAGGTTCTTCGAGTCAAGCTACGAATATGATGCGCTTGAAAGATCCGTGCCTGCGACAGCAAAAGACGTTTTAGTCGCCCTCATCTTCGCTTTGGCTGCGGCCTTCTACCTATATATAGGATGCGGCACCGTTTTAGCCGCTTCAGGCGAGACTGTTGCTGTGGCGAAGAGCGGTGTTGTGGAGACGGCCGGAGCGGTCGATATCAACCTTAATAATCTCCCGGCAGTCCATGGAACACCTGTGACGAGCGCCGAAGCCTCAAAGTTTACGTTTGGTCCGGACGACGTTATAGAGATAGAAGTGCGCCGCCATCCGGAGTTCAGCGGCCAGTATACGGTAAATTCGGAAGGTAAGATCGAGTATAAGTTTATCGGCGATGTAGACGTAAACGGCCTTACGAAGGCAAAACTGCAGGAACGGCTGAGCGGAATACTCTCGGAATATATCATAGAGCCGGAGATAAGCGTCCGTATAATGGGGTACCTGAGCAAGGTCTATTACGTCGTAGGCGAGGTCGGTAACCCCGGTAAATTTTACATGAAGGGTAACAGCATAAAGGTGCGTGAAGCGCTTGTGCAGGCAGGCCTGCCGACAAACGCAGCGGCAATGAGAAAATGCCGGCTTATCACGCCTGACCGTAAAGGTAAAAATAAGTTCATCTATGTAAACGTCTATGAGTTGTTATACGGAGGAGACCTTAACTGTAATCTGGAGATGAAGCCCGGCGACGTCCTGTATGTTCCGGCGACTATAATGGCAAAGATAATCCGTGTCATATCGCCTGTAACGAACGCGGTCAGTGAGGCCGGTGGCGCGGCTGCTGCCGGCGCCGGTGTCGCGGCTCTATAATATAAGGAGAGGATGCAATGAACCAGGTCACTGAAAAACAATTAAAACCGATAGATTTCTTGAAAATAATATTCAGGCGCAAGTGGCTGATAATCGTGCCGGTATTCATAGGGATAGTGGGCGGCGTGATAGCCGGGAATATCATTCCCAAGACGTATGAGTCATCCAGCCTCATACTTGTAGAGGAGGGCAGGGTCATTAATCCCCTGATCCAGGGCATTGCCGTTTCCACAAGCATCGCCCAGCGTTTAAGCATGCTGCGCGAACAGATACTCGGATGGGACAGGATGATCCAGCTGATAAAGGCCCTGGAACTGGATAAGAACGTGAATAACCAGAGTGAATTCGAAACCCTTATAAAAAACTTAAGACGGGATATAAAAGTCGGCCTGAGAGGCCAGAACCTCATAACTATATCGTACGAAGGTAAAAAGCCCCAGGAAGCGCAGAAGATAGTGAAGACGATAACCGATATCTTCATATCCGAAAACGCGCGCCTGCAAGGCAAGGAAGCGGAAAATGCCATCGACTTTATAAATGACCAGGTGACGCTATATCAGAAGAAGCTGAAACAGGCGGAGATATCCGGAATGCAGGAAGACCTGAAGAAGCTCATGGTGGATTCTACGGAAAAGCACCCGATGGTCATAGAGCTGAAGAAAAAAATGGCCTCTGCCCAGAAAGAGCTGGACGCGGGCAATTACGACGTCGACGCTACGGCGGCAGCCAATTCCGACCCGAACGGCAGCGCCCTTAAAGAAGAATTGAAGCGTCTCAAAGAAGAGGTAACGACCAAGACTTTGACGGAATCCACCGATACGGGCGCCAACAGAGAGAAGATTGCCTCACCTTCCAGCGAAAAGCTTTACAAGCTGCTGCTTTTGGACAAACTGGACCAGTCCGGAGCGAGGGATGAGGGCGTTACGCAAAAATTGTACAATGAATTATTGACCCGGCTCGAAACCGCGAAGATAACACAGCGTCTTGAGGCCTCAAAGGAAGGGACGAAGTATACTATCCTGGACCCGGCCAGGGTCCCGTTAAAGCCTGCCAAGCCCAATAAAGTAATACTGCTATTCCTGGGCCTTTTTCTTGGGGTATCCGCAGGTTGCGGTCTTCTCTTCCTCGCGGAATTGTTTGACCATTCGTTCCTGGGGATCGATGAAGCGAAGGCTTTTCTCGACCTGCCGATATTCGGCGCCGTATCGAAGATAATAACCCAGGACGACGTGAAGGTGCAGGAACTGCGGAACGCGAGGGTGACGGCCGTATCTATCGCCACCGGAGTCGTCCTGCTCATCGTGATAATATTCAACGTCTTCTTGGGAAGCTAGTGGGCCGATAGTCTATGGTCGATAGTAATTACCATAGACAATTGACCATCGACTATAGACCCAAGTAAACAGGAGTCACAAATGTACGAAAAATTTTACGGTTTTACCGACAGGCCGTTTAACTTGACGCCGGACTCGAAATTTTTCTATGCGAGTTCCAAGCACGAAGAGGCGCTCAACTGCCTTCTCCTGGCGATAAGCGAGCGTAACGGGTTCGTGGTGATAACGGGCGAGATAGGCTCCGGGAAGACCACGGTATGCAGGATGCTGCTCAATAAACTCGACCCTACCACAAAGGTGGCCCTCATACTGAATACGCATCTCGGTAAAAAGGAGCTCCTCACCACCATATTGGAAGACCTTGAGATAGAGTACAGGTCAACGTCAAAGACCCATCTGATATCGGCGCTGAACAAATATCTGATAAAACAGGCCGCGGATGACGTGAACGTAGTATTGATAATCGATGAGGCGCAGAACCTCACTCCTTCCGTTATAGAGGAGCTGAGGATGCTTTCCAACCTGGAGACGGAGCGAGAGAAGCTGATACAGATCGTCCTCATAGGACAGCCCGAGCTTAAGAAAAAACTGACCATGCCGAGACTTGAACAATTCAGGCAAAGAGTGGTTTTTAATTACCATTTGGCGCCGCTTAGCATCGATGAGACGAAAGAATATATAAAGCACCGGCTTAAGAAAGCGGGGAACGAGAAGGCGGATATATTCGAAGATGACGCAATTGCGGAGGTGCATTTTTATTCCAAGGGCATTCCGCGGCTCATCAACCTCATATGCCACAATGCGCTGATAAACGGCCTCGTGGCCGATGTGAATAAGGTTATCACTAAGCATGTTATTTTTGAAGCGGCAAAAGAGTCGCTTCTAGGGCATGCGCTACAGGCAAGACACGATACCCGTCAGGAAACCAGGGAGGACCCGATATGGGACGAATTACTGAAGCATTAAAAAAAGTGGCCGATGAACGCGTAGCAAGGATCCAGAAGAAACCGGACATACAATATGTCGTAAGGAAAGTGGAGAACACAAAGATAGAGCCGCACATCGTGTCGTTCCACGATCCGGCGTCACCGGTCGGAGAGCAGTATAAGATAATAAGGACTAATATCCGGTCGCTGAAGGTGGGCGGTGATTATAAGACGTTCCTCATCACCAGCTCGATGAACGGCGAAGGCAAGACGGTGACTGCCGTGAATCTCGCCATGACGATGGCGCACGACCTGAACAACAAATCCATCCTTTTGATAGATGCCGACATGCGCAAGGGTAAAGTCGCCAGGTACCTCGGGCTGAATAACAATCCTGGTCTGGCCGAGATATTAAAAGGAGAGATTGAGCCCGAAGGGACCTTTATCAGCCCCAATATCGATAATCTTACCGTGAT
>PLLI01000112.1 GCA_003140915.1 Candidatus Omnitrophota bacterium | reverse complement strand
GCGCCAGGATCGACAGCTTGTGGCACGAATCACCGCCTTCTACATCGAGTTTCGGGTCGCGCTCGGCATATCCTTTCTCCTGAGCCAGTGCCAACGCCTCTTCAAACGAGAGCTTCTCTTCGGTCATCTTGGATAATATGAAATTGCTCGTGCCGTTTATGATACCGTATATCAGATCTATCCTGTTCGCAATAAAGCCCTCTTTCAAGGCACGTATTATCGGGATCCCGCCGCCGACACTCGCCTCGAAACCTACGCATAGATTTAGAGCATTTGCCATGTCGAATATCTCGCGGCCCGAGTCGGATAGTAGGGCCTTGTTCGCGGTAACGACATGCTTGCCCTGCCTCAGAGCTTCCAGGACTATATCTTTCGCCGGCCTCACTCCGCCCATAAGTTCCACGACTATATCTATCTCGGGATCGTATAGGACTTTGCTCACGGATTTGGTAAGGAGTTTGCGCGAAACCTTGACCGGCCTCTTTCTCTTGAGGTCTTTATCGCAGATCCTTGCCACGGTAATGTCAAGGCCACTCTTCTCCTTAAGAAATCTTCGTTTCGAGATGAGCGCCTTCACGACGCCTGAGCCGATAGTGCCGAAACCTATTATGCCTACCTTGATTTTTTGCATTTTGGATCCTTCGGGGCGCGTCATACTGCATCCCCCGCATCCTAAACTATTTTTCGGGCTCATTGTTTCCCTTTCGCCGCATTCAAAGCCGTCCTAAAATTCTCTTCGATAATTTTAGGACTAAATTTATGGTCGGGGCGGGCGGATTCGAACCGCCGACCCCTTGCACCCCAAGCAAGTGCGCTAGCCATCTGCGCTACGCCCCGACACAAAATTTTTACTACCCCTTAATCTTCGCCTTCCATCTTGGGCGAGCGCGTCATGAGGTCATGGACAGCCCGCTGCGGGTCCTTATTTTCGTAAAGGACCTTATAGATCTCCGATGCTATGGGCATTTCGACCTTATATTTTTTAGAGAGATCATATGCGGACTTCGCCGTGGCGACACCCTCTACGACCATGTCTGTTTCCTTCAGAACGTCTTTCAGCGGCTTGCCTTTTCCGATCTCCTCACCCAGCCACCTGTTCCTGGAATATTGGCTTATGCACGTCGTCGTGAGGTCACCCAGCCCGCTGAGCCCGTAAAACGTCTCCCGCCGCGCTCCCATTGCAGTGCCAAGCCGGACTATCTCGACCAGGCCTCTCGTCAATAGTGCGGCCTTCGCGTTTGCTCCGAAACCCAGGGCATCGGTAGCGCCGGCCGCTATCGCAATAATATTCTTGAGAGAGCCTCCGAGTTCAACACCGATCACATCGGTACTCGTGTATACCCTGAAACGGTCCGTCATGAATACGCCTTGAGCCTCTTTTGCCAGACCCAAACTATCGGAAGCCGCAACTACCGTGGTAGGGGCCCCGTTTGCCACTTCGAGCGCTATGGTCGGGCCCGAGATAACAACGAGAGATTGTCCTCCCAAAACATCGTAAACGACCTCGGATATGCGCTTTAACGAGTTATTCTCTATGCCTTTAGTGACGCTGACGAATTTCTTGCCGGACAGGTTCTCCATTTTCAATATTGTAAAGACCCCTCTCGCGAATTGCGATGGCACGGCGAGTATAACGAGCTCCTTGCCGCTCAAGGCCTCGTTCATGGAGGCGGTAAATTTTACATTATCCGGTATCTTGATGCCGGGCAGGAATTTAACGTTCTCTCTCTTCGATTTCAAAACCTCGACGTAATCGGGAAATGCACCCCAGATAGTTACGTTAAAACCTTTCCTGGAAAGTAGTACCGCAAGGGTGGTCCCCCACCCTCCATCGCCTATAATGGAGATATTCTTTATTATATCCATAGTAATATAATTTTATTATATAGAGGGGGTTATGTCAACTCATCTCTTATACCGGCCCATCAGCTGCCCCTCGCCCAATACGTGCCCTGACATGGCCTTCTCGAGGTCTTTCTTTGCGGCACCGGGGCCGAGAGATAGTTTCACGTCGAGCGCGTAGACCTTGAAGAAATAACGGTGCGTGCCGGACGGCGGACACGGGCCGCCGTAACCGATTCGCTTGAAATCATTCTTGCNNGCACGCCCGATGGAGGGCATGGGCCGCCGTATCCGGTACGGTGCGAACTGTTTATCCCCTGGATAGCGCCGTTTTTCAATTCCTTCTCCGGCGGGATATTCTCAGGCAGGTCCTTTGTCTCGGGAGGCATATTAAAGACGACCCAGTGGACCCATGTCCCCATCGGCGCATCAGGATCGTCGCTTATGAGCGCCAGGCTTTTTGTTGCCGCCGGAACGTCCGACCAATCGAGCGGCGGCGATATCTCATCCCCGTCACACGTATACTTGCTGGGGATCATTCCCCCTTCCTTAAAAGCGCTGCTTGTAACCGTTATCTTCATAGGCACCCCCCGTTCTTCTGATCGTGCGTAACCCTGGAAAGCGATCAGGAATGCGCTTAGAATGATGAAGAATCTCATGCTCTTCATCCCATGACCTCCACCTTATAAAGGTCGCTGTAAGTTCCGGTCAGCCAAAGATATTTTCCGTCCCACGCGATGCCGGTTGTCTTCGATACGGGCGACCGGAAAGCCCCCAGTATCTCCCATTTATTTACATCGACTTTATATACAAGCGGATCATACCAGCTTGTTATCCACAAATTCTTCCCGTCCCAGGCAAGGTGCGCCGGCTCCTGAATATTTTTAATAGCTATCGTCTTCAATAGCTTCATCCCGCCGTCCAACTCTAACAGGTCAAATCTGGTGCCCATCCCTCTCGTCCATGTAATCACATAGAGCCGATTATTGTTCCATATCGCTCCGGCGGGATGAGCCGGCCTGACCGAAACCCACGTCTCAGGATTTAGGCTTTCTTTATCAAGGGACGCTGTATATATTTTTTCTTCATCCCAGTCCGTAACGAAAAAACGGTTATCCGATATCCTGGATACGGCTTCCGTAAAGTGCGCTATAGGTGTAATGTCGGAAATTGCCTTGCCTGATGCCCTGTCAACTACCCATATCTTACCATTCTCACCGTTAGAGACCCATATAGCGTTGCCGTCGCAGAATAGCCCTTCATGATAGTATTTCGGCAGGCGTATGGTTTCCAGGATTTTGACGGCTATGGCTTTATATGACGGGGATCTCTTCAGGGCCTCCGGCTGTGTAGAAGAAAAAATAAGCGATGGGCCCAAAACCAAAAAGCTTACTACAAGGACAAGGACCTTATTCTTCAGCGATCGCGGGAACATCTTCTTCCGTACTCTTTTCCTGCAGGATTAATTTTGATCTCAGATACCTTACCTCTTCGACAAGCGCCCTATTCTCCTGCTCCAGTTTATTTAAGCGGTTCTCTATGCCTAAAAATTGCCGGGCGGCATACTCATCCGCGCTTTCCTGCACATAAGTAGATTTATTAAGCTGGTGCATCTTGGTGCCTGTCGGCATAAGCACGGAAACTTCATTACCCACCTTTTTTGTCTCCATGCCGGGCGGCGAGGCCTGATCGTTTCCCTGCTGGTTATCGTTATATTGGGCAAAGGCCAGAGTTGAACCGAAAAAAATGCTCATCGTAACATAGATAAGGCGGCCCTTTTTCATACGCTCACCCTTTCTAAGGATGTCAGGAGAGTATCCCGCGGAACTTCCGTTAATATATAATGACAGAAGAAACAATTATTACCCGCATCCCCCGGAAATCTCACGCCGCGTTTAACGAGCCCCGTTTTAATGCGGCTTAACCCTGAATCAAATATAGCACAAAGAAGACGGTTTTGGCGAATGTTTTTGGTTATCTTCGAGACGGAATCTTTTTTTATATTGCCGATACTGAGCGCAGCCGATCCCGACGCATAACCGCAGCACGGTTTCACTTCTCCTGACGGCTCAACAAAGAAAACGTTCCCCGGCCCCTTGCACCGGTCTTCTTTAAACCATTGCCCGCCCCATGGATCCTTCAGCCGGGCGGCCCTGCCTATCGGCGAAAGGTCGATCTTACCTATCTTTATAAAAAGATCCGCGGATCTTATGCACGGGTGGCGGCCTCTGAAATTAAAAAGACGGCCTTCCAAAAGTTTGCTAAGGCCTGATAATTTTCGCTTGGTCGCGGGATCCTTCCCCGTCACATAAACGACCGATATCATATCCGGCCTTCGCCATATGGATTGAACGGTCTTTATAAAAACGGCTAACTTTCGTAAGTTTTGTTCATGGTAGGCATCAACGCTCAGGCAGATGGACCCGTCATATCCGGCTTTGAATAATTTTTCGAGACTTTGTTTCAGATCCTTGCCGTCTTTATACCACACACCGTTCGTTACTATCCGTGTGAACAGGAACTCTTCTTTGACGGCAAACCTCGTGATGGAATATAAAAAGTTTCGGGCGAGGAACGGCTCTCCGCCCGTAAACCCCAATCTATTTATGCCGTTTTTCATGCAGTCGAGAAGGAACTTCTCGGCAATCTTTACGGACAGATCCCTTTTCGATCTTTTGACATTGCAATGCGGGCACAACAGGTTGCAACTTGTTGTGGGTGAGAGTAAAATTTCGTCGGGATGAAATCCCATACTCAGAAATTTTCAGCGAGCACTTCGTAAAATGATTGCGGATGTTTGCATGCGGGGCATTCACGCGGAGCCTCCGCTCCTTCGGAAACGTAACCGCAATTGGTGCAGTGCCATTTCACGGCGGCACTCTTTTTGAAGACTTCTTTGTTTGTAATGTTCTGGATAAGTTTCCTGTATCTGGCTTCATGAAATCTTTCTACCTTCGCGACCTGTTCGAACGAGCGGGAAGCTTCCGGGAACCCTTCTTCCTTCGCTATCTTCCCGAAGTTCGCGTAAAGCGTCGTCCACTCCAGCTTTTCGCCGGCAGCCGCAAGCTCAAGATTGGCCTTAGTATCACCAATAACACCGGCCGGATACGATGCTGTTATCTGGACGTCTCCGCCCTCCAAATGCTTAAAGAAGACCTTGGCGTGCTCTTTCTCATTCTCCGAGGTTTCAATGAATATATTCGCTATCTGCTCCAACCCTTCCTTGCGTGCCGCACTCGCAAAATACGTATACCTGTTCCTTGCCTGAGACTCTCCGGCAAACGCCGCGAGCAGGTTCTTCTCCGTTTGACTTCCCTTTATCGACTTCGGCATAGTACGTCCCTCCCCTTGTTTATTTATTGGTTATATCATACCGCATCCGGGGGTTATTTCAATATTAATCTGGCAGGGATTTTATTTTTTATCGGGGAGCCTTAACGCACTGTTGATCTTTTGCGTAAAGTTATTAAGCATATTCTTCATATCTTTTTCGAGTTTCGCCTTATTGGGGTCAATGTATATTTTTCGGTATTTAGCTTCCTGCTGAAGTATATATTCTTCTTCGAAGGCCCTATCCTTGTCCCTCTTGATCTTTTCCAGTATCTTATCAAGTTCACTGCGGGGCATTTTTTCAAGGTCGTCCTTTGTCATATCGACACTAAAGATATTTTTAAGTTGCAGCAACGCCATATTTTTAGCAAGGTCCCTTATGACGCTGTCATAATATGGCCTCGTGGACTTTTCGTATTCGAGCATTATTTTATCCTTTGCAATTACCAATTCCGAGAAGATCATTATTATGCCTGCCGTGTCTCCCTTCTTTATAAGATCGGGAATCGCCTGGGTCAATAAGATGTTGGCAACTGCCTGTAAAAGATCATCTCTGGCCTTCTTTAGTTCAGTATTGCCCCTGGCAGCCGCCTCTTCAGCCAGTTTTTCCGTATCTTTTAAGATGGTTTTCAGTATATCTAATATCATCTTCTGCCCTGCCGTGGGGTTTTTCACTATATCTGAGAACTTCATCGCTACCGTAGCGTCTTCCGGGTTCGCGGGTTTTATCGGGATCGCAAGTGCCGATTCCGACAGCGGATCCTTTACGATCCTCTCGATCTCGGCAGGAGGAATATTTGCCGCGTTCGGCACAGCAACTTTAGAAGATGCAAGAGTTAATCCTTTACCCTTGTCACCGGATAATTCTGTGTTATCCAGTAAATTATTGTCCAGAAGACCGTTGTAACTGTCTTCATCTCTTGAGGCGTAATTACTCAATGCGTTCTTCGCCGCCGCCTGCTGCGATAGGGTAGAAACGTAAGTCTGGGCCCACTCGTTAGTCTTCTGGGTGTAGTAATTATCTGTATAATTACTAGCGTCGCGAATGTAGGTACCAATATAGTCGGATAGTTTGTCAATATGATGCACGCTATTGGAATCAACCCAACCTATATAGGAATTTGCTGCCTTCTGATAGGCCTCCCGACCAAAAATGCCAAACGTATAATCCATTAGGTTGTTTCTGAACCCCGAGCCATCTGCTACATCGTTATAGTATACGTAAGTACTTCCGCCGACCCCATAATTATCAAACCAAAATCCATTACTTGTGCTATAGTCATTATAGCTCTCATATCCTACCGACTTTCGCCAAGACCCATATTCAAGCTCACTCATATGTCCGATAGGGCCAATAGTGCTCAATTCTAAGACAAAATGTCCCGCCTTATCCCGTATATATGTACTTTCTCCATCCCAGGTGGAACTTGCAGTCCACAGCTCGCCGGTATCAGAATGTCCGATAGTATACGTTTCGTCGTTATTCGAATAAAAAATATCATAGCCGATACTGTTAAAATAATCGGCAGCTTTTTGCCATCCATTGCCGACTTGTATGAATGCATCGGTACCGCTGGATACCCACTCCCATCCGCTTGTCAGCTCATTATAAAATAGAGCACGCGCCAACTCCAGTTTACCATACGCCTCGCCTGATCTTTGCTGATTTAGTTGAGTAAGTGTTTTTTGGTAGTCTTCGTATGTTATTTGTTTCGTTATAGACTGGCCGCCCTGAGTAAGCGTTACTTCGTAGTTTCCGTTGCCAAGATCTTTACTCGATATATCGAAATTCAGCGTCTTATTATTACCCTTGCCGCTGCTGCTCGATTTTTTTTGTAACACAGGCGATAGATCCGCGTTTTCCTCGCCTTGCTTCTTGATCTGGAAACCCAGCATATTGAAGATGGCCCCAACGGTTTTTCCAATCAAACCCTCCTGCCTCCGTTCAGGGACCGATTGCCTCAATATGGCCTCAGCCTGATATTTGGCGGCATTAAGGTATCCGGGGCTGAAAGTGGATACGTTCTCCGAGGATATCCTATCAATATTGTCGGTCGAATAGGCAAATAAAGGGCCCGCGCCCATTATCAGGTAGATGGTAATAATAAGAATCAAATTTTGCATTTTCATTTTAATCACCGCCGGATTCTTTGTAAAAGTTTTTATTTAGCGGCCACAAAAAAACCTGCGCATAGCAGGTCTTCTGCGCATTTTTCTAACTCACGCCTTTTGAAGATATTAGATTTTTTTTCTCTTAATACAAGTATACATCATAATATGGTAAAAAGAAATAGCTTTGCAATTAACTTTTTTATGTTTAACTAAGTGGCCGTGCTGGATGATGGCTGTGCGGATAAGGATTGAAGATCTTGGCAAGTACCAATATTTTTGACTTCCAACTTTGGGTCTATCTTCTTCATCAAGCCTTTCAAAACCTGGCCGGGCCCTATCTCAAAGAATAGCTTGATTCCGCCATTGGCAACCAGTCTGACCGACTCTTCCCACATTGTCTTCGAGTTTACCTGTGCAATAAGGTTCTCTTTTATAACTATAGGATCGCTTTGTATCTTGGCATCAACGTTACTAACAAATGATATGCGCGGCTGTGACAGTTGGACCTTGTCGATAGAATCTTTAAGTTTGTCCCGAGCCGGCGTCATCAGTGAGGAATGGAATGGGCCGCTCACGTCGAGCATCAAGACTCTTTTAGCGCCCTTCTCTTTTGCAAGGTCGGCGAATAACTCGATATTGGTAGTCTTGCCTGAGACAACTACCTGTCCGGGGCAATTAAGGTTGGCTATCTCGCACCCTATGCCCTTGCACAAAGCCTCGACCGAATTCAGGTCCATACCTATCACGCATGCCATCTTGCCGGGATTTTTGTGCGACGCCTCTTCCATGAGCTCGCCGCGTCTTTTCACGAGAATAAGGGCATCCGCGAACGACATGCTGCCTGCAGCGACAAGTGCGGTATATTCCCCGAGGCTAAGGCCCAAACTGAACTTCGGGGCAATTTGCGCGTAAAAGGCGGATGCTTCGAATGCTTTCAGGGCGGCAATGCTCGTTGTTAATATGGCGGGCTGGCTAATACGCGTTGTGGATAATTCTTCCTTCGGCCCCTCGAAACATATTTTCTTTATGTCGAATTTCAGTATTTCATTGGCCTTGTCAAAGACCTCTTTTGCCTGCGGATAATTTTCATATAGGTCCTTACCCATGCCGACATATTGAGCGCCCTGACCCGGAAATATGAAGGCCGCTTCTACCATTCGATTACTATCGCTCCCCACGAAAGCCCGCCGCCGAACGCGTCGAGAAGTATCTTTTCGCCTTTTTTTATTCTGCCTTCCTGTACCGCTTCTACGAGCGCCACGGCGCTTGACGCCGCCGACATGTTCCCGTATTTTTCGAGATTAAGATATATCTTATCCTGGGTCAGACCCATCCTTTTTGCCACGGCGTTCAATATGCGTATATTAGCCTGATGCGGAATGACGAGGCTTATGTCGGCTGCCTGCAGCCCTAATGGCCTGGTAGCTTCAAGCGCCGCATCCGCCATTATCTTTACAGCGTGCTTAAAGAGTTCGGAGCCTTCCATCTTTATGAAATGAAGGTTAGATTCAATGCTCTTCCGCGTCGCCGGTATCCTTGATCCGCCCGCCGGAAGTTTTATCAAGTCGCCCTGTTTGCCGTTCGCGCCCAGATAGACCGATAGTATCCCGCCCTTTTCCACCGGGCCGAGGACAGCGGCCCCTGCCCCGTCTCCGAAAAGCACGCACGTGTTCCTGTCCGTCCAGTCGGTTATTGCCGAAAGTTTTTCGGCCGCTATCACGAGAGCGTGTTTGTAAGTGCCTGACTTGATGAACTGGTTCGCGATCGCGAGCCCGTATATGAAACCGGAGCACGCGACGCTGATATCGAACGCGGGCACCATCCTGGCGCCGATCTTCTCCTGTACGAGACACGCCGTTGCGGGGAAGAACATGTCCGGCGTAATGGTAGCGACGATTATCAGATCGATATCCGTCGCCGTGAGGCCGGCTGCTTTCAACGCGCGCTGGGCCGCGATCGTCGCCATGTCGCTCGTCGCTTCATCCTCGCGGGCTATGCGGCGCTCTTTTATCCCCGTCCGCGTCGTTATCCATTCGTCGGTCGTGTCGACCATCTTTTCGAGATCTTTATTCGTCAGGATCTTTTCGGGCAGATATGCCCCCAAACCTATAATACCAACCTTATTGTCTGCGCACATATCTAATAACTCTCCAACTCTTCGACTATATGATTATTGACGCCCAGCGTCATAAATTCGCCCGCGACCTTTATGGCGTTCTTTATCGCCTTAGGAGTGGACGAGCCATGGCTTATTATGCACCTGCCGTCGACGCCCAGTAGCGGTGCCCCGCCGTATTCGCTGTAATCCATCTTTTTCTTTAGGCCGTTAAAGGCCGTACTCGCCAACGCCGCTCCTACGGTAGCAATGACATTGGCCCTTATCTCTTTCTTCAGGAGTTTCATTATTGTGTCAACGACGCTCTCGGAGACTTTCAATATCACGTTGCCGACAAAACCGTCGCATAAAATTATATCCGCCGTCCCTGCGTAGATGTCACGGCCTTCGATGTTGCCTATGAAATTCAGCTTCGACTCGCTGAGAAGCGTATGAGATTCTTTGATAAATTCCGTGCCTTTTGACGCTTCCTCTCCGACATTCAATAGGCCTACGGTAGGATTCGATTTATGAAGTATATACCTTGAATAAGCGTCTGCCATGATACCGTATTGCAGAAGATGGATGGGCTTGGGGTTGATATTGGCGCCGACGTCGGTTATGACGGATGTGCCCGTCAACGTCGGGATACAGATCGCAATGCCCGGTCTCTCGATCCCCGGGAGGAGACGTAAGAACAGGGTGGCGGCGCAGACTACCGCGCCGGTGTTCCCGGCGCTGACAAATCCGTCTGCCTCGTTCCTCTTCAGCATCTCCAGGCCCATCACGATCGACGACTTTCGTTTTCGCCTTACGGAAAGCGCCGCCGGCTCGTTCATATCTATGCGTTCGGGAGAATGGACAACCGATATCTTATCGCTCTTATTTCCGAGCCTCTCGAGTTCGGTCCTTATAAGGGCCTCATCTCCCACAAGAATCAAATCGTAACCAAATTCCTCTACGGCCTGGATAGCGCCTTCGACTTCAACCCCCGGCGCCATGTCACTGCCCATAGCATCGATTACTATCTTCACTTGATCCTTCCTTTCTCCTGATTATTTCTTCTTCTCTTCTTTTGTTTCAATTACCATTACCGGTTTGCCGTTATAATATCCGCAGAACGGACATACCCTGTGCGGCAGCCTCATAGATTTACATTGCGGGCAGACCGAAAGGTTGGCGCCGTAGATTTTGCTATTGGCGCCCCTCCGCTTATCTCTCCTTGCTTTCGAATGTTTACGTTTCGGATTTGGCATTATCACGTCTCCTTTTTATTATGTTATATGCATCACGCGCTATCAACAACTCCTCATTCGTCGGTATAATAAGAAATTTGGCTTTCTTCGAGACGACCTCTTTCAATTCACCGGCAACGCGTTTAACGATCCAGGGGTTATTCTCGCCTACGCCGGCGGTGAATATAACGGCATCCAGCCCTCCCATGGCCGCCTGGTAAGCGCCTATATATTTTTTTATCCTATAAATGAACATCTCTATCGCGAGCTTGCACCTTTTTGCCCGCGCACCCCGGCCCCTGGCCCCTTTTAATATATCTCTCATGTCATTGCTGACCCCGGAGATCCCGAGGAGGCCACTCTCCTTATTCAGGATATCGTTTACCCGCGCAAACGTCAGGCCTTCTTTCTCCAAAATATACAATACCGCGGCAGGATCCAGGTCCCCCGAACGCGTTCCCATCAGAAGTCCTTCCAGAGGCGTAAATCCCATCGATGTGTCTATGGATCTTCCTCCGGAAACAGCCGCCATGCTGCAGCCGTTGCCGAGATGGCAGGTGATGAGCTTGAGGCCCTTAGCCGGGCGGCGCAATATCCTGGCCGCCTCCTCGGAAACGAACCTGTGGCTCGTCCCGTGAAAACCGTACCGCCTGATCCCGTACTTCGTGTAATATTCTAACGGCAGGCCGTATAGGAACGCCGATCGCGGCATCGTATGGTGGAACGATGTATCGAAAACAGCTACCTGCGGAATGCCTTTCAATATCTCCGAACAGGCCTTTATGCCGGAAAGCGACGGCGGGTTATGGAGAGGCGCCAGTTCGCTGTATCTTTCTATCGACCTTATAACTTTTCCGGTCAAGAGGGTCGATGCCGTAAACTCTTCCCCGCCATGCACAACCCTATGACCTATACCGCCTATCTCATCTTTGGAAGTTATGACGCCGCGCTCTTTTTCAGTAAGCGTATCGACAATGATCTCTATCGCCGCGCGATGGTCACGGCACGAGCCCGCCTGGCCTATCCGCTCGACCACGCCTTTTGCCAAAGATCTGTTTTTCTTTACATCGAATAGTTGATATTTGGCAGATGAACTGCCGCAATTAATGACTAAAATTAACACGAATTTAAGCCCTTATCGCTGTTACGGCAACAGCGTCGATTATGTCTTCCGCGTCGCAGCCTCGCGAGAGGTCGCTTGCGGGTTTTGTAAATCCGGTGAGAAGCGGCCCTACGGCCCTCGCGTTGGCCAGCCGCTGGGTCATCTTATAAGATATGTTACCGGAATTTAAATCTGGGAATATCAACACATTTGCCTTGCCGGCCACTTCGTTCCCGGGGCATTTTATCGCGGCAACTTCGGGAACGATCGCGCTGTCAACCTGGAATTCGCCGTCAACCAATAAGCCCGGCGAAGCCTCCCTGGCGCGTTCCACGGCCTCTTTCATTTTATCGACGAGAGGACCCTCGGCGCTTCCCTTGCTCGAATAACTCAAAAAAGCAACTACCGGCTTCTTGCCGGTCAATTTTCTGAAGAGGTCCGCGTTCGAAACCGCGATACCCGAAAGCTGCCTCGCGTTGGGTTCGGGGTTCACGCCGCAGTCCGCAAATATAAAGGCGCCGTGATCTCCGTAATGAGAATTCGGCACCACCATCAGGAACGCCCCCGACACTACACCGATGTTCTTGTCGATCCTCAAAGAACGCAAGGCCGCTCTTACGGTATCCGCCGTCGTATGATTGGCGCCCGCGACGAACCCGTCGGCCGTGCCGCGCCGGACGAGCATCCCGCTGAAAATAAGGCGATCCTTCCTGATAGTCTCTTTCGCCTCTTCGGGAGTTACGCCTTTGAGTTTCCTCAATTCGTAATACTCTGACGCTATCCGGTCGGTATCTTTATACGTTTCGGGATCGATCAGCTCGAGGTCTTTCAGATTTTTACTCTTTATTTTGCTCTTTACCTCTTCTTTCCCGATAAGAATTATTTTCGCTATGCCCTGATCAAGTATGTAATCGAGCGCTTCTATCGTCCTATCATCATCGCTCTCGGGAAGGACGATCTTCTTCTTAACCGTTTTTGCCTTATTTCTTATCTCTTCTATGAGTCCCAATGCCTACCTCGCCTTTTTCAATTTCTTTCTTAAAGCCATCTCCGTCTTCTTCGGGAGAAAATTACTGACATCCGCTCCGAGCGAAGCGGCTTCTTTTATAAGCTTGCTCGAGATATACGAGTAATCTTCGTGCGGCATCATGAAGATCGTCTCTATATTATCAGCCAGCTTCCTGTTCGTGAGCGCCATCTGGAATTCGTATTCAAAATCCGAGAGCATCCTCAAACCCCGGATCATTACCCGTGAGCCGGATCTTTTTACATAATCCACTACCAAACCTTCAAAATGATCGATCTCGACGTTCTTTATTTCCCGCACCGCGTCTTCAAGCATCGATACGCGCTCGGCTACACTGAAGAGCACGCCTTTCGATTTGTTATGCGCTACAGACACGATCACCTTATCGAAGATCCTCGAAGCCCTTTTTATCAAATCGATATGGCCGTAGGTTACGGGGTCGAAAGTTCCGGGATATATGGCTATTTTGGAAGAGTTCATAAGCCTTTATGCAAAACTCAAAGCGCAAAATGCCTCCTTTGGCTTTGAGTTTGGTCTTAAACGGGTTTCTTGAATATCGTTATTACCGTATCGCCGTATTTACGCTCTTTTTCGGGGACCAGCGTTTCGAGGTCCGCCTCGAGAGAATCGGCCTTGAAATGCTCAACAACAACCAAACCTGCTTGCCGCAATATATCATAATAATCGATATAAAGCAAGCATTTTTTGGCCATATCCTTGTGATAAGGCGGATCTACGAATATGAGATCGAATTGTTCGCCGTCCTTCTCTAAACGGGATAGCGCCATATAAGCGCTTGATCTCAGGATCGTGTATTTTGATTCCGGTATTTCCAATGAGCTTATATTCGAAACAATAACCTCAAGGCACCGGGAGTTATTCTCAACGAACGTAGCGTAAGAGGCCCCTCTCGACAGGGCCTCTATCCCATAAGCGCCGCTGCCGGCAAACAGGTCCAAAACCCTCCTGCCATTGACATCGGCAAGAACATTAAAAACCGCCTCTCTTACCCTGTCCTGTGTCGGACGTATCTGGGCGCCTTTCGGCATCTCTATAAGCCTTGACCTGTATTCCCCGCCTATAATCCTCATCCTGCACCTTCTTCCCTAATCCCCGCCCTTCCATAGAAGGTGCAGGGCCTTATGCCACGTTTATTAACTCAAGCTTATCCTTGAATTTATCTAATAGGTCCGTTTTCAACTGCTGATGATGCTCCTCGGAAAGAGCCGGATCTGCGGCAACGAGGCCGAACGCCTCTTTCCTGGCGCGTTCCATTATATCAAAGTCTTTCAATATGTTGCCGAATTTTATTTCAGGCAACCCGTGCTGCTTCGTCCCGAAGAACTCCCCCGGCCCGCGGATATCCAGGTCCGCCTCGGCTATCTGAAAACCGTCAAGCGTATTCTCTATGGCTCTTATTCTCTTCGCCGCCTCCTCGGTCTTCGGATCGGCGAGCAGGATGCAATAAGATTCGTGCTCACCGCGGCCCACCCGGCCCCTGAGCTGGTGCAATTGCGCCAGGCCGAACCGCTCCGCGTTCTCAACGAGCATAACGGAAGCGTTCGGCACATCTATACCGACTTCTATTACTACAGTAGATACCAGGAGATCTATCTTCCCTTTTTTAAATTCCTTCATCACTTTGTCTTTTTCCTGCAAGCCCATCTTGCCGTGCAACAAGGCGACGGTATAATCCGGGAAAATTTCCGTCTTCAGTTTTTCATATATCTCCGTCGCACCCTGCCCCTTGGGCCCTGGACCCTGGACCCTTGCTTTTATCAAAGGACACACCACATACGCCTGCCTGCCTTTTTCGAGTTCTTCCTTCACAAATTTATATGCTTTCCCGCGTTTCTCCTCCTCGACCCAATACGTCTCGATCGGTTTACGTCCTTTAGGTAATTCCCTTATTACCGAAATATCGAGGTCCCCGTAAACCGTGAGGGCGAGCGTTCTCGGTATGGGCGTCGCGGTCATCACAAGGATGTGCGGGTTGTAACCTTTTTGTTTAAGGATAGCTCTCTGTGTTACTCCAAATTTATGCTGTTCATCGATTACCGCTATCCCCAGTTTGTTGAACTGCACGGATTCCTGGATCACGGCATGCGTCCCGACGACTATGTCGATCCTGCCGCTTCTTATCTCCTCGGCCACCTGCCGCTTCGTCTCAGGCGTCATTCCGCCGATCAGGAGCGATATGCTTATCCCCAGCGGCATCAGTAATTCACTCAAACCTATGAAGTGCTGCCTGGCGAGCACTTCCGTAGGCGCCATGATGACGCCCTGGAAACCGTTCTGCACGGTGAGGACCAGCGCATAAGCCGCCACCACCGTCTTGCCGCTCCCCACGTCACCTTCGAGCAGGCGGTTCATGGGTCTTGTCTCTGACATATCGCGCGATATGTCAGAGATGGCCTTCTTCTGGCCTTCCGTGAGTTCGAAGGACAGATTATTTTTGAAAGAATCGATAAGCTTGCCCGAAACTTTATGCCCCAAACCTTCCGCGCTCGCCTTCGAGTGAGCCTTCTTGATGGCGAGGGCAAGCTGGAGCATGAAGAATTCCTCGAAGACGATCCGGCGGTAAGCCTTCTCGAGATTTTCGAAAGTCGCGGGAAAATGTATATTACGCACCGCAAATTTTATGTCGACTAGCTTTTCTCTGGCCAGAAGATATGTGGGAAGCTTTTCCACGAGAGACCGGCAATATTTCGAAACGGCCGTATCGGCGAGGCTCCGGAAGTATCTCTGCCCCAGTCCTGCAACCGTTGAATATATCGGGACGATCCTGCCTATATGGATCGAGTCCGTATCGTCGCCTTCCAGTATTTCGTATTCCGGCTGGAGGATCTGGAGTTTATCGTGCACCTCCACCTTGCCGTACAGGATAACGCGCTGGCCCTTTTTAAAATAATCCTTGAGGTAAGGCTGGTTAAACCAGGTCGCGTGGACAAAACCGGTCCTATCGGTCACGGCGACTTGGAAAAACCGCGTGCCCGATTTTGCGATCCGGTTGGTGCACGTGATCACCTCGCCTTCAACGGTCTGGTGTTCTCCGATCTTCAGGTCCTTTATCGCCGTCAGGTTCGACCGATCCTCATATCTGGCCGGAAGATAGTAGAGAAGGTCCTCGGCTGTCCCGATGCCGAGCTTCGCGAGGAGCTCCCCCTTCTTCGGACCTACCCCCTTGAAATATCTCACCGGAGTTTTTAAACTATTTTTCTCTTGCATACTCTATTAACCTATGTTAATATAACCCTTCAAAACGGAGCAAACAAAATGTCTAAGATATGTTTCACTTGCGGCAAAAAACCCGTTGCCGGACGAACGATCGTCCGACGGGGCCTTGCCAAGAAAAAAGGCGGTGTAGGACAAAAGATAACGGGTATCACCCCGCGCCGATTTCTGCCTAATTTAAAGACCATCAGGGCCATCGTGGACGGCACCCCCAAGCGGATCTGCGTCTGCGTCAAGTGTCTAAAGGCCGGCAAAGTCGTAAAAGCCCTTTAATTTTCCGCTTCAACAATACCGATACAAAAGAAGGCATGTGAATATCCGTAATTACGGTGTCATATGCCTTTTTCGCGTCTTCCATTAAATATATTTCCTGAGAACGTCCTCCAGCTCCTGTATCTTAACCGGCTTGGAGAGATAACTATCGGCGCCCAGAGCATCGGCATCGAATGCATAATCCAATTCGGTCTTGGCTGTGAGTATAATAACGGGTATGGCCGAGGTATAAGGATCCTTCTTCAATTCCGACAGCACGAGAAATCCGTTCATCTTTGCCATTACAAGGTCGAGGAGTATTATATCAGGATTTTTCTTTTTTGCCATTTCGAGCCCGGATATGCCGTCAGGCGCTGCGAAAACGCGATACCCCCTTGCCTCGAGCCTCATCTTTATGGTGTCGGTAAATCCGGTTTCATCGTCAATAATCAATATCTTCTTTTCCATCATGCCGCCTCGCACTACAGTATATCATACCTTATCCCTGCGAAAAGAAAAAATCAACATTGCCATTATAACGAGATTCAGGCCGGCTAATGCAAGGCACGATTCAGGTATGCCCAGGACCGGTATCAGGAAAGCGCCGGTAAATAGCGCCCCAAGGCACGATCCGGCCAGGTCCGTTCCGTAAGTCA
>PLLI01000114.1 GCA_003140915.1 Candidatus Omnitrophota bacterium | reverse complement strand
TCCTGCCGCTCCTTCGCCTTTTTATTCTAAAGGGCTCGTATGGGTTTACAATCTGAGTCAATCTAGTCGCGTATCTACATATCCCGAACTACTGTTACTATGTTCGGGCACCCCATCCGTTCCTCACCTTATACCACAGAACGGGTTTACAATCTCAAGGTAATACAGACGCGTATCTATGTACCCGAACTATCCTTATCTATATTCGGGACATCCCATCCATACTTCGCCCTTTTCGAAAAAAGTCGAAAGGAGCGTCACCCGAAAAATTTTAACCATTTTCACAAAAAACCTAACATTTTTACTGTGCTCACATAATGCGGCTTAGGATTTCTTAATACGTCAAATATGGCATCGCCAAGAGCAACTATGAATTGATTCACAAATGGACTGTCCTTGCGAGATAATTCTGACATTCCTGATATGTCTACGAATAATCCTATTTCTTCTATTTTATTCATTTTTATTTTTCAACCACGCCTCAGTTTGCGTGGGATAGTGAACCAGTCCTTTAATGCAAGGAATGAGGTTCGTCAGCGGGAAATTTTTCGATTCTCACTGGAGGAATCCCCGTAGGGATTCNNGTGGTGAGCAGGGCGTAAAAATTGCGAGGCAGCGTCCGAGCAATTTTTTTCGAGCGAAAATTTTACATGGTTAAAATTTTCGCGTCCCTGCGAACCACTCGACACAGCACATTTTACTGTTGCATCGAAAAAATTTCCCAGCCCTTTACTTCCCGTGCAGGACCTCGTCGACCTTTGCGAGCACCCGCTCCTCGACTTCCGCGAGCCTTCCCTCAATAATGCAGCCCGAGGCCTTCACGTGGCCGCCGCCGCCGAAGAACGCGGCGATCTTATTTACGTCCGCCTCGCCCTTTGACCTGAAACTGACGTTCACTTTACCGTTCAGATCTTCCTTAAATATTATTGCGACCTTTACTTTGTCTACGGAACGAGCATAATTGACGAACCCTTCCGACTTGAGAAGGCTTCCTCCCGTTTCCTTGAGCATTATTTTGGTCACCTCAAGGTATGCCACATCGCCTTTTTTATTTACATTAATGGTCGAAAGAACACGCCCCAGAAATTTTATATCCGCGACCGACCTTCTCTCATAGACGCTCTCGGAGACACTTGCCGGATCGATACCGTACCCCAGGAGTTCACCGGCTATCTCATGCGTCACGCTCGAAGTATTATCGTAATTGAAAGAGCCCGTATCCGTAAGTATGGCAATGTAAAGGGCCAAGGCCGCCTCTTTGGTCAGCTTTATGCCCATCTCTTTATAAATTTTATATACCATCTCGCCCGCAGAGCTGGCATTAGGATCGACCCAGTTTATCTGCCCGAATTTTTCGTTCGAGATGTGGTGGTCTATGTTGACTATGAATTTGCCGGAGATGACATCCTTCACCTTGCCGATCCTCTTCAAGGTCGGGCAGTCGAGCACAAGCGCCGCTTCAAAATCGAGCTTAGCGGACAGGTCATTAGAAACTTCTCCGGCCTTCGGCAAAAATTTGTAGTGGTCGGGCACAGGATCGTTATCTACTATGACGGCCGTCTTGCCGAGAGAGTCAAGAAGCGCCTTCATCCCAAGCTGGCTGCCGAGAGAGTCGCCTTCCAAATTAACGTGGGCTGTGATCAGGAACTTATTGTACTTCCTGATCGCCTCTATCACCTTTTCCATCAATCCGCTCCTTCTTTATCTGATCAAGTATGTCGTATATGTGTTTTGCGTGGCCCAGGGATTCGTCTATCGCGAAGGCTATTTCCGGCATAAACCGTAATTTTATCCTGTCCGCGAGCAACCCTTTTATGTAACCTTTGGCGTTGTTCAGGCCCCTGAGCGCCAATTTCTTATCCTTATCCTCACCCAGGATACTGAAATAGATCCTGGCATAACGCAGATCTTTTGTCAGGTCAACTTTCGTAATGGTAATGAAACCTATCCTGGGGTCCTTCATTTCGCTATGGACGATCTTCGATATCTCCTGCCTCAATGCTTCCTGAACCCTTCCAGGCCTCTGCGAACCCATCTTGTTCTCCTTGCCCAAAATTTGTCAGAGAAAATTTTGGGTTTATCATACGGTTTGAGATGTCCAGATTTTACTCTGTCAAAATCTGGGCCTTAATCTCAGGGGAGAATATTATATCTTAAAGCGCCGAATAATGCCATAAGGGAAATTCTCTGAGACGATCCAACATCTTAACTCTATTTTTCTCCTTATTGATAAGGATCATTTCTTTTTGTATCCGTCCTTTCGACACTTTTTCCAGCATCTTCTTTCGAATGGCGGCCTTGATCAACATCAGCGTCCTGGCATCTATCGAGAATCCGAATCGCCGCTCAAACCGCACCGCCCTGAATATGCGTGTCGGGTCGTCTATGAAACTTCCGTCGTGCATGACCCTTATGACGCCCCGTGAAAGATCGTGCGCGCCTCCGAAGAAATCTATTAATTGTCCGAAATTCTCTTTGTTCAGGCTTATCGCCATCGCGTTTATCGTAAAATCACGCCTTGCGAGATCGTCTTTTAACGAACTGAATTCGACGGTCGGGAACGCGGCCGGTCGCTTGTATGTCTCTTTACGCGCCGTTGCCAGGTCTATCTTCAGGTTATCCTTCGTTACGAGAGTGCAGGTCCCGAAACTTTTGTGGACAACGAGCGCGGCATTTAATTCTTGCGACAATTTTTCGCCCAGTTTTATCGCTTCGCCCTCCACTACTATATCGAGATCGAGGTTCTTCGCTCCAAGCAGCAAATCGCGCACCGTCCCGCCCGCAAGGAAGGCGGTGAAGTCCATCGAATCGGCGGAATCGCCGATATACCGCAAAAGCAGCATGGCCCTTTTCGGTAAAAGCATTGTCATCCGCTTAGTAAGATTCAACGCAGTGCCCGTTCTATTTCTTCGCCGAGATCTTTATGCTTACGACGGCGGAATTTATCTTTTCTATCTCTTCATTCGACATATTTTCCACCATATTGCTCACAATTTTATCCGAACCGAGATAATCGAGGAAACGCACGGGGTCTTCTTTTATTACGGAAATATCTTTGAATCCCGCGTTTTTTATTCTGGCGATATAATCATCCCGTTTCAGCGCGCCGGCAACACAGCCTGCATACATTTCGGCGGATTTCGAAACTTTTTCAGGAAGGTCCGATAAAAGAACCATGTCGGAAACCATCAGGCGCCCTCCCTGTTTTAATATTCTGAATGCCTCGTTAAAAACCTTCTGCTTATCCGACGCGAGATTGATCACGCAATTACTTATCACGCAGTCCGCAATTCTATCTCCCAGGGGTATTGCCTCTATGTCGCCCAGTTTGAATTCGACGTTCGTAAATTTGCCTCTCCTGGCGTTCTCCCGTGCGCGCTTAAGCATATCTTCCGTCATGTCTATGCCTATGGCCCTGCCCGTATCTCCTACTCTGCGCGAGGCGAGAAACACATCGATGCCAGCGCCGGCGCCAAGGTCCACTACAGTCTCGCCTTTCTTTAATGACGCGAGCGCTACGGGATTACCGCAGCCCAGACCCATCACAGCGTCTTCCGGTATCGCCTGCAGATCCTCTTTTGTGTAACCTATCTTTTCGGATACCGCAGCGCCTCTGGAATCACAGCTTTTCGGCCCGCAGCAGCTCTTCTTCTCACCCTTAGCGATAGATCCATAAATCTTTTTAATGATCTCTTTCATTCTAAAATCTCCTTTTATCCGCGGCGGAAAAGGTGCCTATCCGCCGAAATGTTTATTTTTGAAAAACAAGGATACATTAACCAGACTTATGAGCACCGGCACTTCCACCAGCGGCCCGATCACGGCGGCGAAGGCGGCGCCATGGTGGATGCCGAANNATAATGTCGCCGTCTTCGCGTAACCGGCGTTGAATTTTCTGCCCATGTAAAAAGAGATCAGGAACATGACTACAAAATATATGAGAAGCGGGATAGCTATCCTCACAACGTCGAGAGGTATCTTGATTATATATTCGCCCTTAAGAGAGAACATCACCAATATGGTAAAGAGCAGCGCCACTAAAGTTATCGGGCTTATCTTCGGGATAAATTTTTCCTCATACCATTTTTTGCCCTTTAATTTTAAGAGAGTGATGCGCGTGATGATGCCGGCGAGAAACGGGATTCCCAGGTAGATGAAGACGCTGTTGGCTATCTGGCCTATCGTGACATTGACCTGCACGCTTTTTAATCCGAAATACGGCGGGAGGATAGTGATAAAGAACCAGGCGTATACCGAATAGAATATAACCTGAAATAACGAATTAAAAGCGACGAGCCCCGCGCAATATTCGGTATCGCCTTTCGCAAGTTCGTTCCAGACTATCACCATCGCGATACAGCGCGCAAGGCCTATCATTATCAAGCCGGCCATGTACTCCGGGTAATTTTTTAAAAATACGACCGCAAGCAGAAACATCAGGACCGGGCCGATAACCCAGTTCTGTACAAGCGACAGAACCAGCACTTTGACGTTCTTAAATACGCCGCCCATCTCCTCGTATTTTACTTTTGCCAATGGTGGATACATCATCAGTATCAGGCC
>PLLI01000078.1 GCA_003140915.1 Candidatus Omnitrophota bacterium | reverse complement strand
TTAAGCGCCTTTGTCATTAAAAAACTGGTTGGGAACGAACCGATCAGGTATCCCAGGACGGCAGAAAGAATGAAGAGAAGCGCAGCGATCATGATTTACACCGCCTTTTATGCTCAAAATTTTACAGAGAAAATTTTGAGTTTGTCATGCAATTTGAGATATCCAGATTTTGCTCTGTCAAAATCTGGACCTTAAAGAAGAATGATTTTCTCCGAAGAGCCTCGACCCTTTAACGACATAATCCACTCCGGAAAGTATCGTGAAGAGGACCGCCAGGTTCCACACGACAAACGAGTATTTGAACTGGACGAGGATGCTCACTATAGTTATCATCTGGAAAAAAGTCGTTACTTTGCCGACGGCGCTCGGTGAGACTTTCAGATCGCTGGTCACGACATAGACGATCACGGACCCCAGTATTATTATCGCGTCCCTCGATATTACGATTATCGGGACATACGGAGGCAACTTCAGGCCGGCGGGGATAGTGCCCGCGAGCGAAAGACAGATGTAAGCGCTCACAAGAAGGAGCTTATCTGCCACCGGGTCAAGTATCGTCCCGAGCTTTGTCTTCTGTTTCAGCGTCCTGGCTATGAATCCGTCCGCGGCGTCGGAGATGACCGCGAGCGTGAAGATCAATAACGCGATCTCGAGTTTTGAATAGACTATAGCTGCGATGAAGAACGGTATTAAGATTATCCTGGCGAGCGAGATCTTGTTGGCAAGATTAAGTCCTTCTTTTTTACTCATTTCAAATCTCCGTCTTTAATGGACGACCTTCATCCTGTAAAGCGGCCAATAGATAAAAATGACCTTGCCAAGCATGTTCTTTTTCGGGACAAAACCCCAGAACCTTGAATCGCGCGAGCTGCCGCTGTTATCGCCCAGGACAAAATAAGAATCCTTCGGGACCTCTATCGTCTGGCCTTCTTTTCCGTAGTCGCCGGCGTTATAGTAATAGACCGAACGTATCGAAGCCGGCTCTTCTATGAGGCGCCCGTTCACCATTATCCTGCCGTCCTTTATCTCGACCTTCTCCCCTCCGATGGCGATCAGCCTCTTCACGAAATCTTTCTGCGGCGTATCCGGAGAGATGAAGACGATTATATCGCCGCGTTTTGGCTGTCTGACGGCCGGCAGGTTCATGTTGAAGAACGGGACCCTCGCGCCGTAGATGAATTTATTGACGAAAATCCTGTCGCCCACCTGGAATGTAGGTATCATTGATCCCGACGGTATCTTGAACGCCTGGACCACGAACGTCCGTATGAAGAGCGCGAGTATCACTGCAATTACAATGGACTCGGCCCAGTCTTTTATTGCTAATCTAGTCTGTTCTTTCATGTTTCTCCTTATGCTTTGAGTGCCGCGAAGAACGCTTCCTGAGGTATCTCTATTTTACCGAACTGCTTCATCCGCTTCTTTCCCGCTTTCTGCTTTTCCCAGAGTTTTCGTTTCCGGGTTATATCTCCGCCATAACATTTGGCCGTAACGTTCTTGCCTACGGACTTTATCGTCTCGCGTGCTATGACCTGGCCTCCTATCGCGGCCTGCAAAATTATCTGGAAGAGGTGCCTGGGGATCGTCTCTTTCAGCTTCTCTATTATTACCTTACCCTTAGCGTAAGCCCTGTCTTTAAATATCAGCGAAGAGAAGGCGTCGTATACTTCACCGTTTATGAGTATATCGAGCTTCACGATATGCGTCGGACGGTAATCGAGCAATTCATAATCGAGCGAGCCGTAGCCCTTTGTAACCGACTTTATCCTGTCATAAAAATCGACTATTATTTCCGAGAGCGGGATGTCGTAAACTATCTGGGCTCTATCCTCATCGAGATATTCGGTCGAAACGTAAGAGCCTCTCCTGGATTCGGAAAGTTCGAGAATATTGCCGATCGAGGTCTTGGGAGTTATGATGTAGGCCCTGACGTACGGTTCTTCCACTTCTTCGACTTCGCCGGTGTTCGGCAATTTCATCGGGTTATCGATCTCGACTATCTCGCCCGACTTTTTCATGATCCTGTAAATGACGCTCGGCGTCGTTACAACGAGGTTGAGGTCGAATTCGCGCTCGAGCCTCTCCTCCACGATCTCCATGTGCAGCAAGCCCAGAAAGCCGCACCTGAATCCCATGCCGAGCGACGCGGACTTCTCCGGTTCGAAGATGAACGAAGCATCGGATAATTTTAATTTTTCGACCGCTTCTTTGAGCGCCAAAAAATCGGCGCTATTTGCCGGATATATCCCGCTGAATACCATCGGCTGGACCTTTTTATAGCCCGCCAGGGCCGTTAACGCCGGGTTGTCGGCGTCCGTAACGGTATCACCGACGGAGACTTCCTTCGCGTCGCGGATATTGCATGTAATGTAGCCTACCTCTCCGCAAAGAAGCTCGCCTATCGGCTGCGGCCGCGGATTGAATATCCCCACTTCCAGGATATCGTGGACGCTTTTAGTGGACATCATCATTATCTTCATGCCTTTTCGTATAGCGCCGTTCATCAGCCTCACCAGGACGATAACGCCTTTATACGTATCGAACTTCGAATCGAATATCAGCGCCTGGAGAGGGTTCGTAATCTCGCCGCTCGGCGGCGGGATCCTCGCCACGACCGCTTCGAGTATCTCTTCGGTACCGATGCCCTGTTTAGCGCTAGCCAGCAGAATGCCTTCTTTGTCAAGATCCAGGATATCCGAGATCTCGTGTTTCACCTTTTCTATCTGGGCGTTAGCGAGGTCTATCTTGTTTATGACGGGGATGATGAGGAGATTATGCTCCATAGCGAGATAGAGGTTGGCCACGGTCTGCGCCTCGACGCCCTGAGCGGCATCTACGACGAGCAGAGCGCCCTCACAGGCGCCGATCGATTTTGAGACCTCATAGGTGAAATCGACGTGTCCGGGAGTGTCGATGAGGTTTAGCTCGTAGACTTTAGAGTCTTTTGCCTTGTAATTTATCCTGACCGCGCTCGCCTTTATGGTGATGCCGCGCTCTCTTTCNNATGTGGGCGATGATCGAGAAGTTTCTTATTAAAGATTTATCCATATTTCCTATATGCTAAACGCTATACGCTAATTCTTTGCCAAACTCTAAGATCGCGAGAGCTTTCTTCTCGGTAGATGCTTCCGCGTATACTCGAAGTATTGGCTCGGTCCCGGACAACCTAAGCATGAGCCATGATGAATCCTCGCAGATGAATTTGTATCCGTCTTTCGTGTTTACGGCTATGACCCTCTTACCAAGGACCTCTTTGGGCGGGTTCGTCTTCAATAGCTCCATCAGTTTGGCTTTTTTCTCGTCGGGATACTTCAGGTCGAGCCTCTTATATTCGTATGTCCCGTATTCTTTATCGATAGACTTCATGATCTGGAGGATCTTCTTTTTTCTCATTGCCATCATCTCGCATATGAGCAATCCCGACAGGATGCCGTCCCTCTCAGGTATCGAATTTTTGAAAGCGACGCCGCCCGTCTCTTCACCGCCTATAAGGATATCCTTTTTCAACATCAGTTCGCATATGTACTTGAACCCGACGGGGGTCTCATACATCTTGAGGCCGTACTTCTTGCATATCTTCTCTATAAGGAACGTCCCGCAGAGGGTCTGGACAACTCCGCCCCTCATCTTCCGGTCTTCGAAAAGATGCAGAAGGAGAAGCGTCATTACCTTGTGGCCGGTGAGCAGCTTGCCGTTCGGCAAGGCTATCCCGAGCCTGTCGGCATCGCCGTCCGTCGCTATACCTATATCATACTTGCCCGATTTCACTTTATCGGCAAGCTCTTGCAGGTTCGGCAGTATCGGTTCCGGGTTTATACCGCCGAAACTTGGGTTGACCTCGTTATGTATGATATCTACCTTACATTTCCCACCCTTCAATAGATCCGTTATATGATCATCCCCGGTGCCGTACATCGAATCTACGAGGATCTTCAGCCGCGATCTCTTCAGCAAGCCCAGGTTGACGTATTTTTTGATAAATCCGAGATGTTTGGGGATTATGTCCTCTATCGTGATCATGCCTTTCGATTTTAATTCATCGAGAGGTATATATTTCACCTCGCTCTTTCCGAGATACTCTTCGAATTTCTTCGTTATCTCCGGCCCCGCGGAGCCGCCGTAATACGCCTTATACTTTATTCCGTTATATCTTGCCGGGTTGTGACTCGCGGTCACCATCACTCCGCCCATGAGGGCCCTGTCCGTGATCGCAAAACTCACCGACGGTGTCGGCGCCGCCTTTCCGGCAAGTATCGTCTTGATGCCGTTCGCGGCCAGGACAGAGGCGATGAGCTCCGCATACTTGGCCGATAGGAACCTCGTATCATAGCCGACCACTATCCTCTTATCTTTAACCTC
>PLLI01000051.1 GCA_003140915.1 Candidatus Omnitrophota bacterium | reverse complement strand
CCGTTGATATAGCCCAGCGCGTCCTGGAACTGATCGATAAGCCCCAGCTGAAGCCCCTTGTCGATATTCCTAAGCTGGCTCAGGTAGCCCAAAATATGGTAAAGATGGCGATAGACTCGTTCGTGAGCGGCAACATAGACCTGGCCAAGAAAGTTATGCTATCCGACCCGGAAGCGGATAAATTAAGGAATTTGATCACGAAGGAACTTGTCGAAGATTATATGATGAAAGATTCTTCCACATGTTTTAGAGCAGTGCAATTGCTTTTAATTGCGCGTTTTTTGGAACGCATATGCGATCATACTACCAATATCGCGGAAGATGTGATCTATATGGTTCAAGCCGAGGTTGTAAAACACCATCCGGAAAAACTGCAATCATAATATAATGACGTTAAAAATACCCATTGTTATCTTTTCTATTTTTTTGTTATCAGGGTGTGCCAGTTTGGACGAAATACAAAATAGTGAATTGGCGCATACGGTCGGGTCATTCCAATTGAACCCCGTCCGCCCGAATAACTATTGGTATGACGGCAAGACGTATGAATACAATAAATATCAAATAGAGATCTATTCGGAGCCGGGCCATGCCCACATATCGTTGGATGGCAAATATATCGGCGATACGCCGTTATTATATAAATTTACCGGGACGTTGACCAAGGGCGACGAAATAGTTTTCAGGATCATGCCATTTGATGAGAATATCAAACCGTTCGAGCAGGCTTTAAAAATAAAGGATGAGTTACCCCGGAAAATAAACTTTAAGCTGACCGATAAATAGCCCTCCCGTTACTAATACCTTGACACCCCAAGCCCTGCAACTTATAATAGGGGGTGTTAATTTTTTTTCCAAAATTGTGAGTAAAGGAGTCAGTTATGCTGTTCCGGTTCCTCCCGAAGAACTTCAATTTTTTTGACCTTTTCGAAAAACAGGCCCAATACGCCGTCGACGCGGCGGATTGTTTTAGAGAGCTTGTATCACAGAACGTTTTGGACGATGCGTCTCTTTTAAAGATGCATAATATCGAACACCAGGGAGACGATGTCGCCCACACGATACTTGATAGCCTTAATAAGACCTTCATTACGCCGTTCGATAGGGAAGATATACACGCCCTGGCAAAAGAGCTGGATGACATAACCGATATGCTATACACGATCGTCAACAGGATGAAGGTCTATAAAGTCGCGGGTTCGAATAAAAATTTAATTGAATTCTCTTCCGTGATCAGTGAGTCGGTCCGCGCCGTATCGCGCGCCGTAAAGGGCCTCCGCGACCCGAAAAGGTCTAAGGACGTTTCAGAAGCCTGTGTAGAAGTAAACCGCCTGGAAAACCTGGGTGATACGATGAGAGACGACGTCCTTGCCGAACTTTTCGAAACGGAAAAAGATCCCGTCGCGATCATAAAACTGAAGGAGATATACCAGGACGCGGAAACCGTCCTCGATATTTGCGAGGACGTTGCCCATGTAGTCCAGTCCATTCTGGTAAAACAGGCTTAATACATGATTTTAGCCGTACTTTTTTTAATTATCCTCGCGCTAATCTTCGATTTTTTGAACGGATTTCACGATTCAGCCAATTCCATAGCTACAGTTGTTTCCACGCGCGTCTTATCACCTAGGATAGCCGTTATATGGGCTGCATTTTTCAACTTTGTGGCTTTTCTGTTCTTCGGCCTTCACGTTGCCAATACTATAGGTAAGGGCATAGTCGATATAGCAACTGTAGACAAGATGACGATCTTCGGTGCGCTTGTCGGAGCATGCGGGTGGAATATTATTACGTGGTATCTGGGCCTTCCCACAAGCTCATCGCACGCGCTCATCGGCGGAATGATAGGGGCCGCTCTTGTTAAAGCCGGCTCAGGCTCTCTTGTATGGAATGGCATTACGAAGACGGTTATCTTTATATTTGTATCGCCTATCCTGGGATTATTTTTGGGCTTGAGTTTCGGGATAGTGGTATACTGGATGTTCAGCAGGAGTGCTCCTTCGCAGGTAGATCACGTGTTCCGTAAAGGACAACTGATATCGGCCGCATTATATAGTCTGGGTCATGGTGGGAACGACGCGCAGAAGACAATGGGTATTATCGCGAGCCTTCTCTTCTCAGTCGGCCTGCTGGGGCAGAAGTTCTACATTCCTTTCTGGGTTGTTATAATATGTCATACGGCCATTGCCCTCGGTACGATGTTCGGAGGATGGCGGATAGTCAAGACGATGGGGCAGAAGGTAGCAAAGCTCAAACCTGTTGACGGTTTCTGCGCCGAGTCCGGCGCCGCTGCCACATTATTTATCTCTTCTGCTTGGGGTATACCCGTAAGCACGACCCATACGATCACAGGCGCGATCATGGGCATCGGCTCTCTGCGCCGCTTAAGCGCCGTGAAATGGGGTGTTGCCGGCAGGATCGTCTGGGCGTGGGTATTGACGATACCGTGCTCGGCGGTGATATCGGCATTATCTTACACATTCATCCGTTCTGTTTTTCATAAATAACCGGGGAGGTTTTGCGATGGCCAAGAAAATTTTAGTGATCGATGATGAACCGGAGATGGTAGATATGCTTCGTATCCGCCTGGAAGACGAAGGCTACGGGATCATTACCGCCTTAAACGGGGAAGAGGGTCTTAAAAAAGCCGAAGGAGAACGTCCGGACCTTGTCCTTCTCGATATATTACTGCCGGGGATGAGCGGCCTCGAGGTCGCGAAGCGCCTTAGGGAAAGCAAGGCAACCAAAAATATCCCCATCATCATGGTAACGGCATTGATAGGAGGAGATGCGATGAGGACGGGCCTGAAGAGCGGGGCCGCGTATTTTATATCGAAACCGTTCGATCCGGAGGAACTTCTTACCCAGATAAAATCAGCCATTGGAGATAAATAATATGCCAAATCAGCAATCCAGTTCATTTTACGGCTTGAGCATAGCGCCCAAGATACAGGAAGTAATCGCCCGCATGCGTTTTACCATCCCGACGCCCATTCAACACAAAGCGATACCTGTGGCGATCGAAGGAAAGGACATCATCGGCGTCGCCCAAACCGGGACGGGGAAGACGCTTGCCTTCGCCATACCCGTCATACAGCGCCTTTCCCAGGGAAAAGGGCGCTGCCTTGTCCTCGTGCCTACGAGGGAGCTTGCCATTCAGGTAGATGAGACGTTCCAGAAGATCGCGCCGCTATTTAGCATAAGGACCGCCGTTCTTATCGGCGGGGCCTCGATGCAGAATCAGCTCCAGGCCCTGAGAAGAAATCCCCGCGTCTTGATAGCTACGCCGGGCAGGCTCGTCGATCATATGACCCAGCGTACGATCATGCTGGCGGACGTGAACATCCTCGTCCTCGACGAGGCCGACCGGATGCTCGACATGGGATTCCTACCGCAGATAGAACGCATCCTGAGGTTCATCCCGAAAGACAGGCAGACGATGTTATTTTCTGCAACGATACCGCAGGAGGTGGTAAGGATAGCCGCATCCTACATGAAGCTTCCGATCAGCGTTGAGGTTGCGCCATCGGGCACTATGGCCGAAGGAATTATCCAGGAATTGTTCATTGTTAAAAGAGATCACAAGAAAGAACTTCTGGCGAAGATACTTCGGCAATATAACGGTTCGGTGCTCCTATTTTCCAGGACTAAGATCGGCGCCTCGAAAATCACCAGGATGATCAAGTATATGGGGCAGAGCGTCGCGGAGATACATTCCGACAGGTCCCTTAACCAGAGGAGAGAGGCGCTCGAAGGCTTCAAGATCGGCAAGTACCGGATACTTGTTGCGACGGACATCGCGGCAAGAGGCATAGACGTCACCGGCATAGAGCTCGTCATCAATTACGACCTGCCCGAAGACGCGGAGAATTACGTCCATCGTATCGGCCGTACGGCCCGCGCCGGCCACGAAGGTCGCGCCATATCGTTCGCTACGCCCGATCAGCGCGACGACGTCCGCAATATAGAGAAGCTGATTAAGAAGGCACTGCCCATATCCGAGCATCCGGAATTTCCGCACGAAACTTTCGTCGAAGGGCCCTCCCAGACCTCGTCTTACGGCAGATCCCGGGGCTATCAGGGCCGGCAGCAGCATGGAGGGGGCCGGAACAAACCCTCCTGGAGATATTCCAGCAGCCAGAAAAGATACAAATAATTAAAGTTGGTGGGGGTGAGGCATGAAAAAGATGACAATGATTTTAATGATAGTGGCTCTTTTGACAGGCTCCGTGCCGCTCTTCGCGGCTGAAGCCGGAAAGACGGATAAGGCCGGGGCGGTATCGGCGCAGGCGCCGAAGGATACGGTATTCAACCGCCTTTCGAATTTCCTGAGCGGGTTCGACAGGCCGATGACGAGGCGGGGAAATCAGCAAGGTTTCTGGCAGGCAACGGCTGATTGGATGCGGAATATAAATAAAGAATAATCGCGTGGGCAAGATCAATATATTGTCGAGAAGCGACGAGGCCTTTCGTGACCGTAAAGAAGCGGGCAGGCTCCTGGGCGAGGCCCTGTATTCGCTAGACTTGCCGCAAGGAGACCGGACGGTGGTCCTGGGAATACCGCGCGGCGGGGTCGTGGTAGCAAAAGAGGCAGCCGACATTTTAAAAGCGTCCCTCGACATAGTCCTTTCGCGAAAATTAGGGGCGCCCCGCAACCCGGAACTTGCCATAGGGGCAATAAGCGAGGCCGGTGAGGTCTTTTTGGATCAATGGATAGTTTCCTCTACCGGTGCAGATAAAAAATACATCGCGGAAGAGGCAAAACACCAATCGGCCGAGATAGTGCGCCGCTCTAAAATATTCAGAAAGATACTACCGAAAACCCCCCTTGAACAAAAGACCGTGATCATAGTGGACGACGGCCTGGCAACCGGCGCCACGATGCAGGCATCACTATGGGCCGCCCGGCAGGAAAAGCCGGAGAGGCTCATCTGCGCGTGCCCTGTTGCTTCCCGTGAGGCCGTTGAGAGGATAGCCGATTATTGCGACGAAGCCGTTTGCCTGCGCCTTCCGGATTTTTTTGGGGCGGTAGGGCAATTCTACAGCAGTTTCGGCCAAACGACGGATGCGGAAGTCGCCGGCATATTGAAAGAAGAGTTTACAAAACAGATGAGGCATGTATAATAATCCCATGAAGCTCAAGACCAGGGTTACGAGGAAGATAGAAGATATCCCGCAAGAAGAATGGGACCGCGTATTCCCGAACGTTTTAGAAGGATATAATTTCTTTAAATCGCTCGACGAGTCGAAATTCGATCAATTCTCTTTCTATTACATCATGGTCTACGACGGCGATGTTGCCGTAGGCGCCGCCCCCTGTTTTTCACTGAAATATTCCCTTGATACAAGCATGAGCGGCACGGCGCGCCGCGTTTTCAATTTCATCAAAAAAAGCTTTCCCGGTTTTCTCAGCGTCAAAGCGCTGGCTTGCGGAGTACCGATGGGGCAGGGATGCATAGGCATGGCCGGTAACAGCAAGGATATAATAGGCGCCATCCTCAAAAAGATGGAAGAGATAGCCAGGCATGAAAAGGCGCAGCTGATCGCGTTCAAAGACTTTCCATATAGCTATTCGAACGACTTCAATACCCTCGCCGATAGCGGTTTTTTCAAGGTGGATAGCCTGCCATACGCCGAGATGGAGATCACGTTTAAAAATTTCGAGGAATATCTGAACAAATTGAGCGGTGCGTCGAGATACGACCTGAGAAGGAAATTCAAGAAAGCCGAAAGCCTCGCCAGGATCGAAATGAAGATCGTCGATAAGCTTAATGAAGAGATCCTGATGGAGATGTATGATCTGTACATGCAGATAGTCAATAAGCATGAGATGGGCTTTGAGATAGTGCCCATGGCTTTTTTTAAGAATATGGCCAGGAATATGCCCAACGAAACGAAGTTCTTCTTGTGGCGCGTAGACGGCAAGCTGGCGGCATTTCTTTTCGCGCTTACATCCGGAGGCACCTTTATAGATTATTACCTGGGATTGGATTACGTGCTTGCGCATAAGTACCATCTCTTTTTCATAAAATTCCGCGATGTGATGAAATGGTGCATAGAGAACAAGATGAAGAAATACGAGATAGGTTTTTCCGGTTATGAACCGAAGAGAAGGCTCGGATTCGACTTCATCCCTCTCCATATATACGCGAAACACCGCAACCGTCTCGTAAATCCGCTATTTAAGATATTGACCCATTTCCTGAAATTTGAAAATTTCGATCCGGACCTGAAAGCAATAAAAAGGAGCATGAGTGAAAAAAGGTCATCTCACCATGAAGGTGTTCGCCCTGATACTCTTAAACGACATCCTGGACACCGGGGGGCAGTTATGCATGAAAAAGGGGCTGGCTCAAACAGGGATTAGCGCCGTCACTTTTCATAACCTCATCGAGTTCGGGCTTCGCAATCTCTCTTCATGGCTCATCTGGTCGGGGATATTTATCTACATAGCCAGCTTTGTGCTATGGCTCGTGATAATATACCGGATAGATATCAGTATTGCGATGCCTCTCGGTTCGGCCGCTTATATATTTATTCCTATCATGGCGATAATATTTTTGCATGAACATGTCGGGCCTCTCAGGTGGTTTGGCATCGCTATGGTGGTTCTCGGGATATATTTTATATCACAGAGTAAAAAGGAAGCGGTGTGACGTGCCCACTATAATAAAAGTTATTCTTCTTATTTTACTGTCGGAGATATGCAATGTCACGGGCCAGATATTCTTCAAAAAAGGTACCAATGCCATAGATGCCGGACAGATGCGCGGGGTAGCAGGGCATATAGGATATATCAAGAACGCGCTGTCGGCAAATTACATATGGCTGGGATTTTCATTCCAGGTCCTGTGCGTTGCCACATGGCTCGTGGCGCTCGCCCAGGCCGATTTGAGTTTCGTCTTCCCGGCGGGAAGCATACAGTATATATTGATCCTTTTCGGCGCGCATATATTTTTGGGTGAGAAGATAGATAGAATGAAAATTGCAGGGACGCTCTTCGTAATGGCAGGCATCGTCCTGATAGCGATGAGCTAAAGGAGTATAGAATATGTTTTTCAGGTCGATACGGTTCAAAATTCTTTTGTGGTACATGCTTTTGTTGACGGTGACACTATTAATATTCTCCACCATTCTATATGGTATTTTTGACAAGTTTCTCATCGGCAGTCTCGAGGATCTTATAAGCTCAAGAGCGGAAGGGGTCGCCGATTCCATAGAAGCTTATTGGATAGCGCCCCAGGGAGGGAAGAACGTAGAGCTTGAGCCCAATGCGGATAGTCTTAAAAACTTTGAAACGGCAGCCCGCGAGTGGGTTGAAGAAAAGAGAAAAGACCCGGAATTGCTGAAAGTCTTTGTGCAGATATTAGATACTAAGGGTGAACGTCTTATCTCTACCAGGGCAATGCCATTTGTAACGCCCCTCAAAAAATCCGATTTTGATGATATCTTACGCGGTGAAGATAGTTTTGACACGCTTACCGGCACAGCTATCAATGGAGAGAAGACGAAGTTCCGGGTATATACTAAGCCGGTGATACAGGACGGCAAAGTCAAATACGTCGTACAGGTTATAGGCCCTGTCGACCTCATCTCATTGGCTTTGAATAATCTTATCTTTATATTGTTCTTTCTTCTGCCTCTCACGATACTTTTAGCCGCCATTCCGGGCGTGCTTTTGGCCGGACTGACATTGCGGCCCGTCGACAGTATGGTAAGAACATTGAAGCAGATCACCGCCGAAAACCTGAAATTGAAGATACATATTCCCGATACAAAGGACGAAGTAAAGAGGCTGGCGGAGACATTCAACGATATGATAGAGCGCCTCGACAGGTCGTTCTCTTCCCAGCAGAGCTTCATCCAGGATATCTCGTATGAGCTTAAAGAACCGCTGACAGCATTGAAAGAGGAATTTGAAACGGCGTTAAAGAAATCGCTTTCGAAAGAAGAGTATGGGGCGATCCTGAACAAAGGGCTTGGAGAACTGGATAAGTTTTCCGCGATAATAGACGGCCTTCTGGTCCTCGCGAAATTTGACAATAGTCAGATGCCTTTCGAGATAAAAAAGATCAACCTGACACGACTTCTTGAAGAAGTCGCGCAGAACATGAAACCGCTCGCGGAAGGGAAAGATATCGCCCTCTCGTCATTTTTACAGGATACAATAACGCTGGACGGGGATGAGTTGCAGCTTAAAAGGTTATTCGCCAATTTGCTCGATAACGCCATCAAATATACGTATAGAAAAGGCAAGATAGTAATTGCCGCCCACAAGAACGACAAGTTCGCGAATATCACGGTAAGCGATACCGGAATAGGCATGCCGGAAGACGAACTTGACTACATATTCGACAGGTTCTATCAGATAAACAAATCGCGTAACGGCAGGGGAGGATTCGGCCTGGGCTTGAGTATAGCAAAGTCGATCACCGAGGCGCATAAAGGTAAGATATCCGCGGAGAGCCAACAGGGTAAAGGATTCACTTTCACGGTATCATTGCCAATATCTTATCCGGGATAGGAACGGAAAATAAAATATGTCCGTCCAGTTTTCATTCAACATAAATAATTTTAA
>PLLI01000005.1 GCA_003140915.1 Candidatus Omnitrophota bacterium | reverse complement strand
GGCAAGGACAAGGGCAAGACCGGCAAGGTCTTCATGGTCAACGCTAAAGACGGCAAAGCATTCGTCGAAGGCATCAATTACGTCAAAAAACACATGAGGAAGACCAAGCAGGACCAGCAGGGCGGCATAGTGCAGAAGGAGAGCCCTATCCGATTATCGAAGATCTCGGTCTTGTGCAAGACGTGCAATAAGCCGGCCTCGGTAGGCGTACATATCCTGGCGGACGGCACGAAATCGAGATACTGCAAAACCTGTAAAGAGGTACTGTAGCGATGATCACGCCAAGATTATTAGAAAGATACAGAAGCGAAATATCCCCGGAGATGATGAAGATCTTCAAGTATAAAAATAAGATGGAGGTCCCGAAGCTCGACAAGGTCGTCATAAATATCGGGCTCGGTGAGGCCGTCCAGGACATAAAATTCCTCGAGGCCGCTGTAAGCGAGCTTGCCATGATCACCGGCCAAAGACCGGTGATAACGAAAGCAAAGAAGGCAATAGCGAATTTCAAGATAAGAAAAGGTTCATCTGTCGGCTGCAAGGTTACGCTGAGGCGCGCCAGGATGTACGAATTTCTCGACAGGATGATAGCGGTATCGATACCGAGGATAAGGGATTTCAGGGGGCTGTCGACCAGCTCGTTCGATAAAGGCGGCAATTATGCTTTCGGCCTGAATGAGCAATTGATATTCCCGGAAGTGGATGTGGATAAGGTGGCGAAGATCCATGGCATGGATATTATCATATGCACGACGGCCAAGACCAGGGATGAAGCGTTCGAGCTCTTGCGTTTAATGGGAATGCCGTTCGCGAAAAAATAGGAAGGTTAAGAATATATGGCGAAGACATCTTTAATAGTAAAACAGATGAGAAAGCCCAAATTCAAGGTCCGCAAATACAATCGTTGCAAATTGTGCGGCCGTCCGCGGGGTTTCTTGCGGAGGTTCCAGCTCTGCAGGATATGCTTCAGGGAACTTGCTTCGAGGGGAGAGATCCCGGGCGTTGTAAAGGCGAGCTGGTAATTAAAGATAGGGTTTAGGGGATAGGGTTTAGAAAAAATAGGGAGAAACAATGTCAGTTACAGATCCGATAGCAGATGCGTTGACGATACTCAGAAACGCGAGTTTTGCCAAAAAAGAAGTTGCCGAACTAAGAAATTCCAAGCTGCTGGAGGAGGTTCTCAAAGTACTTAAAAAAGAGAGCTTCATAGCGAATTACAAACTTATAAAAGATACGAAACAGGGGCTCCTGAGGGTCTATTTTCACTATGAGAAGAACGGCACGCCCGCGATCCTGGGCATAAAACGCATATCGAGGCCCGGATTAAGGGTCTATAAAAAGTCCGACGAACTGCCCAAGGTCTTAGGCGGGCTGGGCGTCGCGGTGATCTCTACTTCAAAAGGTCTGATGACGGATAGCGAGGCGCGCGAGCAGAAGATGGGCGGCGAGGTTATCTGTTATGCATGGTGAGGAATAATATGTCACGTATTGGTAAAAAACCGGTTGCAATACCCAGCGGCGTCAAGGCATCTGTGAACGCGAATACCATCACTATCGAAGGGCCAAAGGGCAAATTGAATTATGCTTTCAAGCCCACTTTCAAGGTTGAGGTAAAAGATAACGCGGTTACGGTGGCAAGGCCGTCGGACTCCAAACAGGACAAGGCCACCCATGGTTTGATAAGGAGCCTTATCCAGAACATGATCATCGGCGTTACCGAAGGGTATAAGAAGGAGCTTGAGGTAACGGGCGTCGGATTCAAAGTTGCGGTCCAGGGCAAGATCCTGAACCTGCTGCTCAGCTACTCGCATCCGATCAATTATAATATACCGGAAGGCATCACTATCGAAACGCCAAAACCCAACCTGATCACGATCAAGGGCATAGATAAAGCGAGGGTCGGAGAGGCCGCGGCCGAGATAAGGGATTTCTACAGGCCGGAACCTTACAAGGGCAAAGGAATAAAGTATGTGGGCGAACACGTCAGGAGGAAAGCCGGTAAAGCAGTTGCCGGTGCTGCTGGCGGCGGAGCATAAAAATGAAGAAGTGGATAAAGCTTGAAGGCAGGGATAAGAGGCATAAGATAATCCGGAAGAAGATCGTCGGGACCAATGATAAGCCGAGGCTAAGTATTTACAGGAGCCTGACTAATATGTACGTTCAGCTGGTCGACGACATGGCCGGAAAGACGCTTGCGGCGCTTTCTACCAATTCTCCGGCGCTCAAGGAGAATATCAAGAGGGACGCGGGCAATCTTAAGGGCGCGGCGCTTCTCGGTATTGCGGTTGCGCAATTATGCAAAGAGAAGGGCATCGAAAAAATAGTTTTCGACAGGTCCGGTTACGATTATCACGGAAAAGTCAAGACGCTGGCGGATGCGCTGCGTAAGGGCGGGCTTAAGTTTTAATGGACGAACAATAAGCGAGGGAAAAATTGCAAAATCCTACGGATAATACGGAAAAGAAAGAAGATACGCCACCGGTCCAGAATCCCGTTGCGGCCGAAAAACCTGCAACTCCGGCAGCGGCTCCGGCTGCAGCGCCGGAAGGCGCGGGCCGTCAGCCCCAAGGACGCGGCAGAAAACCGAGAGGCGGTAGGCCTCAGAGGGGTGGCGGTCGCGGTCAGTCTCGAGGCGCTGACGAAGACGGCATGATCGAGAAGGTCGTTACCATAAAGAGGGTTGCCAAGGTCGTAAAAGGCGGACGCAGGTTCTCTTTTAATGCCCTTGTAGTTGCCGGCGATGGAAAGGGCAACGTCGGTTTCGGTTTCGGCAAAGGCAATGAAGTGGCCGACGCCATCAGGAAGGGCCTGAACGACGCAAAGAAGAGTTTTTTCAAGATACCGCTGAGAGGCACTACCATACCGCATGAGATTATAGGCCATTACAAGGCGGCAAGGGTGCTCCTGAAACCCGCAGTCGAAGGAACAGGTGTAATCGCCGGAGGCGCGGTCAGGGCTGTCTGCGAAGCAGGCGGCATAAAAGATATCCTGACCAAGAGCCTGGGATCCGATTCCGCGATGAACGTTTTAAAGGCCGCCGTGGAAGGCTTGAAGCAGCTGCGCTTGGAAAGAAAAAAATTTAACGTAGAGGAATGATAAGTGAAGATATCCGAAATAACAAAACCGGAAGGCGCGAATAGGAAGACGAAGAGGCGGGGCCGCGGTTCAGGGTCCGGGCACGGAAAAAACGCGTGCCGCGGGAGAAAAGGGGCCCTAAAACGCTCGGGCAGAACCACCAGGCCCGGGTTCGAGGGCGGACAGATGCCGCTTATCCGGCGCATACCCAAGAGAGGTTTTAACGCGCTCTTCAAGAGCGGCTATCAGGTAATAAATATCGAATCGTTGAACAGGTTCGACGACAATTCTATTGTCGGGCCGGAGGAATTCAAGAAGGCGGGGTTGATAGGCAGCCTTAACGAGCCTATTAAAATACTTGGCACCGGAAAGCCGGCGCGGAAGCTTACGATAAAGGCGCACAAATTTTCAGAGAGCGCGAAGAAAGCTCTCGAGACGGCCGGTTCAAAACTGGAATACCTGGCAAAATAAACCCATGTTACAGGCATTTGCAAATATAATAAAGATACCGGACCTGAGGAAGAAGATATTCTTCACTCTGGCCCTCATCGCCGTTTACAGGATAGGCACCTATATCCCGACGCCCGGTATCGACGGGGCAAAGCTCGCGCAATTCTTTGCGAACCTGGCCCAGCAGTCGGGCGGAGCGCTCTTCGGTATAATGAACATGTTCTCCGGCGGCGCCATATCGCGCCTTACCATATTCGCCCTTGGTATAATGCCGTATATATCCTCGTCGATCATCATACAGTTATTGACGGCGGTAATACCTGCCCTGGAGAAATTGGCCAAGGAAGGCGAGGCGGGACACAAGAAGATCGTCCAATATACGCGTTACGGCACGATATTATTGTCCGTAATACAGTCGTTCTTTATAGCATTGTGGCTCGAAAATCCGGCGAGGTTTAACGGGCTGCAGATAGTCCAGTTCCCGGGATGGTCCTTCAGGATACTGACGGTCATCACTCTGACGAGCGGCACCGCGTTTATCATGTGGTTGGGCGAGCAGATACAGGAATATGGCATAGGCAACGGCATGTCCCTTATTATCACCGCCGGCATAGTATCGAGAATACCAACAGCTCTGTATCAGTTATGGGCGCTATTTTCGCCGTTCGCGCCCGAGAAGGCGCAGTTAGAGCCTTTTACCCTTATCCTGATGATCGTGATGTTGGTGGCCGTCGTGGTCGCTGTAATCGTCGTGACGCAGGGCCAGCGCAAGATCCCCGTCCAATATGCCAAACGGGTCGTCGGCAGGAAGGTTTACGGTGGACAATCGACGTTCCTTCCGCTGCGTGTCAATCAGGCGGGAGTCATACCTATTATATTCGCGCAGAGCATTATACTCTTTCCTGCTACCATAGCAGGATTTATACCGCATCAAGGATTTCAGCGTTTCGCGCAAGCCTTGACGAGGGGAGAGTGGCTATATAATTCGTTATACGCTATTTTGATAATATTTTTCGCGTATTTTTATACGGCGATAACGTTCAACCCGATCGACATCTCCGACAACATGAAGAAATATGGCGGGTTCGTTCCCGGAATACGGCCGGGCAGGCAGACGGCCGAGTACCTCGATTTCATAATGACGCGCATCACGTTCCCCGGAGCTGTATTTCTGGCGATCATCGCGGTCTTGCCGAGCTTGATATCCGGGTGGCTCAAGATCCCGTATCTCGTGGCAAGCTTTTTCGGCGGCACGGGANNGGTCGGTGTTATGCTCGATACGATGAAACAGATCGAATCGCATCTATTGATGAGGCATTACGAAGGGTTCATGAAGAAGGGCAAATTAAAGGCCAGGATATCATAATGAAACTTATTTTATTAGGGCCCCCGGGGGCGGGAAAAGGGACGCAGAGCGTTGAGCTCTCAAAGAGATACGGCGTGCCGCACATCTCGACGGGCGATATTTTAAGAGAATCCGTAAAAGCGGGGCTTCCGTTAGGGTTGAAGGCAAAATCCTACATGGATAAAGGCGAGCTCGTCCCGGACGAAGTAGTGATCGGCATAGTCGCCGAGAGGCTTAAAAACCCCGACACGAAACAGGGTTTTATCCTCGACGGTTTCCCGAGGACGGTAAAGCAGGCGATCGGTCTCGACGAAGCACTGAAGAAGATCGGCTCCGGGATCGATATGGTTATGTATTTTCAAACATCGTCGAAAACAGCCATCGAACGGCTGACCGGCCGCAGGGTCTGTAAAAATTGCGGTTTCAATTATCACGTAAAGAATNNTTGTGATAAATGCGGCGGTGCGCTCTACCAGAGGCCGGACGATAACGAAGCGACGGTCCTGAACCGGCTGAAAGTTTACGAGGAGCAGACCAAACCGCTCGTTGATTATTACGCGCGGAAGGGTATACTGAAGAAAGTTTCGGGCGACCTTGGAGTGAGCGAACTATTTAAGGCGCTTTCGCAGATCTTCGTCGAAGCCAGACTTGCATGATCATTTTGAGGTCAAAAGACGAAATACGCGAAATAAGGAAGGCGGGCTCGATACTTGCCCGGACGCTGGAGAAGCTTACGAAATACGCGAAAGCCGGCGTCCAGACAAAAGAGTTGGACGCGATAGCAAGGGACGAGATAATAAGGCTTGACGGCTATCCGGCGTTCAAAGATTATAAAGGGTTCCCGGCGAATATCTGCGTATCGCTGAATGAAACGGTCGTCCACGGGATACCTTCGGACAGGAAATTAAGGGACGGCGACATAGTCTCAATAGATGTGGGAGTAAGGTTCAGGGACTATTGCGCGGACGCGGCTATAACGGTCGGCGTAGGCCGGATAAGCGAGCAGTCCGCCAAATTGATAGAAGTAACGCGAAAAGCTCTTTATATAGGTATCGAGAACGCCCGGCCAGGCAGGCACCTGACCGACATGTCGCACGCGATCCAGCAATTCGTCGAATCGAACGGCCTCAGCGTGGTGCGCGCGCTCGTCGGGCACGGCATAGGGACTAAGATCCACGAGGAACCCGAGATACCGAATTTCGGAAAGCCTGGGATGGGCCCGGTGCTCGAGCCCGGCATGGTGCTGGCGATAGAGCCGATGGTCAATGCCGGGACATTTGAAGTAGAGACACTCGCGGACGGCTGGTCGATCGTTACGCAAGACAGAAAGCCGTCGGCCCATTTCGAGCATACCATCGTTATTACGGCGAAGGGTGCGGAGATATTAACAAAATAAGGTAGCTGATATGTGATCGAAAGAAGAAGCGATAACGGTTGAAGGAAAAGTGCTGGAGACTCTGCCCAACGCGATGTTCCGGGTAGAGCTGCCGAACGGGCATAAGGTGCTGGCGCACGTTTCCGGCAAGAT
>PLLI01000119.1 GCA_003140915.1 Candidatus Omnitrophota bacterium | reverse complement strand
CCCATCTACGGATTTTATTTAATAACGGTGACTTTTACAGGAGCGGATTCAATTTTTCCCGTCCAAACTCCCAGCTCTTTTGCCTCTGCCTCAGGCGCAATTTCGTATATTGCCTTAAGCTCGCCCATTAGCCGATTCTGGCCTTCTTTGATCTTTGGAAGATTTAACCATCCGCCGGATGCAATGAAAACGTCAAAAACCACAAATTCGTTGGGATCTATCACTTCGTCATCAGGATAATTTTTTAAGTAGCTTATAACTGTCTTTGTGATCAGCATCTTCTCGCCTTCGATAGTTAGCTCAAAAGACAAGTTATGACGTCCCCAGGAGCACCACTCTCTCCAAATTCTTTGTGGTTTTCCTGAAATATTTTTCAATAGGACATGAAACTCGGAAAATTTATTTTCTACGGATACCTGCCTGCTGCCATCATACGATGGCGGGATAACAATACTTAAAGAAAAAGGTGAAGTATTTTCATTTGCATATAAATAAGAAGATGACGGCAATAACAAAATGCTAAGCAATAAACATATTAATATCTTTTTCATATTTTACCTCACCCATCATTTTCGCCCGTCCCGAATTTTATTTTAATAACGACTCATGATATTTAGTAATATATCGTGAGTTTTTAAAACAATTGATAATTGCTCGCAATGTTGTTTCTTTTAGTAAAGCTTTCGTTATAAAGTTACCTTTAAAGCTTTCTGTAAGTTCGTCTTTAAGTGTAACTTCTCTCAATGTGTGAAACAGCACCCATGTAAAATCAGCATAAAAAAAATCAACGCTTTTATGNNCCATCTGGGAATTGATATTTTGGAGAACATATCACTTCCCCTTTTTTCATGATAAAAGCCTATCGATTTCGTCTTCTTCGTCCATGCGTTGTTTGTATTCGTCCATCGATAGTGACGCGACATCGCTGTCGAAAGCAAGTAAAAAGTCTATCTTTTTGTAGTTGCCTTTTGCTTTTAATGTTTTATCCCAGGGTGAGTTTTTTAAATGCGTTACTTCAACGATATCTTTTGCAAGCGCATCCTTATAAATAAAAGTGATATCTTTTATAATCTGGATCTCCAATTTTGTAAAATGACTATCATCAAATTTTGCACCGTTTTTAGGTTTAATGTTAAGACGATCGCTAGAATCTATTTTTGTGATCGAAAAATTTTTAGCAAAATCTTTATCTGGCGACTCCATTTCCTTGAATAATTCTACAGGAACGGGCCCTTTATCCCAGGCAAAATAGCTTAAACCTGTTACGGTTTTGCCTGTCATTTTAAAACAGGTAAAATCAACAAAATACAAAAGTTTAAACAATTTTGTCTTTCCACAATTTTTTGTGTTAGTGACAAAATACACAATAAGGTTTATAAGTTTTTCTTTTGAATGATTTATGACCATTTTACCCTCTGTTATAATGATAACATACGTTCAATTCGGCAGCAAATCTTAAAGCTAGATTTTTTATATTTAACACATGTACATTGTACCCTCTGTACAATAAACCTTGGATTTGCGCCTCAGACCTAGTTCTTTTAAGCACTATTCTTGTTCTTCAACATTCTCTTTTAATGCCTTTTCCATTTCTTCTTTTAGTTCTTTATATTTTTCTCCGCTTACTCGTGATATAATATTTTGAAATTCTGCAACATACTCGAGCCCTTGCACTTTACTACCTTTCCTAAGACCATCTACAATCCATTGCATTCGAATCTTAATCCACGTCTCCATCTTCTCATCCAAAGTGGGATACCTTTCCGAATTCATATGTATATCTATACATCTAGCAAACCAGATAGCACCAACCTCTGGAAATTTACTTTCAGCTGCCCTGCCCGTAGCATCGTAGATTCCTGATTGGAGACTATCAAAACTTATGCTATATTCATTTTTAAGTTTATCAAATTGTTTGTCGACGCTAGTCTTAAATTCATTTTTTATTTCTTTAAGTTTTTCTGCTATTTCATTTCTTAGAGATTCTTCGGTTTTATTAGTCTTCATTTTAACATAGAAAAATGTGTTAAATATGCTACCACCTAAAAGAAGGGCCATTATTGTAAGAACAGCGGTTAAGATATTATTCCATGTGTGTTGAGAGCTTTGTAAAATTCGATCAAAATCTTGATTTACCATATCAAGCTTTTGCTCTAAGCATCCAATTTTGCCTTGCAATAAAATTGTATTGCCATCTACTTGATTTTGTGCAGTATTTTTTATAGGTTCATCAGCCTTCGACATACCAATAATGGAAATCGTTAACAAAAAAAATAAAATTATTATTTTATTCATTATGCCCCTCCTAAATAATCCGTTACTTTGCTGAGTTCATAGTTGTAAAATTTTTCGATCCCCGCTGAAGGGGCCCCCGAGGGATTCGTACTGAGCGGGGCGTAAAACTTCGAGCAGATGCGAGAAGTTTTCCCGCAGCGAAATTTTACATGGTTAAAATTTTCGCGTCCCTGCGAACCACTAAGACACAGCACATTCTACAGCTACAGCGAAAAATTTTATGTAGCGCTTTTATCTTCTCGACTCGGCCTTCGGCCTCGCTCGAAGAATAAAGGATTTATACTCTTTCGTAAGGCTCAAAGAACTTCTTGTACTCATCAAGCGCATACCTATCAGTCATCCCAGCAATATAGTCGCAGATGACGCGGTGCTCATCCTCGTGTTTGAGGCGCCCCTGCGTCGTCGGAGGAAGCTGGTCGGACTTGTCGAGATAGACGTTGAAGAGGCTCGTGATGAAACGATTGGCCTTGTTCGACATCCTCACGACGCGGTAATGATGATAGAGGTTAGCCGTAAGGAACTCCCTCATCGGTCCCCTCATGGCCTGCATGGCTTTAGAGACCATCACTATGCGCTCAGGCGTCTTGGCAACATCCGCTATTTTGCGAACTTTAAGCCTTTTGATATTCGCTTCGGTTTGACTTATGACGTCCGAGACCTGCGCGTCTATGAGCGAGCGGATCACCTGATACTTCGCCACCTCTCCCTTTACGCCGGGGTGCCGTTTCTTGAATTCCTTCTCTTTGTCGACCCATAATTTCAGGATGGAGAGATCCTCTTCTTTTATGAGGCCGCTCGTTATCCCGTCGTCGAGGTCGTGGTTGTCGTAGGCGATCTCGTCTGCAATATCGACTACCTGTATCTCCAGGATGGGCGAGCCTTTAGATTCAAATGGGAGCGCCGGCCTTGGCCTGTCAAAAGGCGTCGAGTGTTTTATGATGCCCTCCCTCACTTCACACGTAAGGTTGAGGCCGGGGAAATCGGGGTATCTCTCTTCGAGAAAGTCTACGACCCTGAGGCCTTGAGTATTATGGTCGAACCCGCCGTAGTCTCTCATGAGTTCGTGGAGCGCGTCTTCGCCGGAATGTCCGAATGGAGTGTGGCCGAGATCGTGTGCAAGGCTTATTGCCTCGACCAGGTCCTCGTTAAGGCTCAAGGCGCGCGCAATGGACTTGGCTATCTGGGATACTTCAAGGGTGTGCGTAAGGCGGGTGCGGTAGTAATCGCCTTCGTGGTTTACGAAGACCTGAGTCTTATACTCAAGCCTTCTGAAAGCGGTGGAATAAATTATCCTGTCTCTGTCACGCTGATAACATGACCTGTACTTATGCTCTTCTTCCTTATAACATCTGCCTTTGGAAAGAGCGCTCTTCTGCGCGTATGGGGCGAGCAGTTCTTCTCTCTTCTCCAGGTCTCTTCGCTTTAGCACTATTTGCCTTTCAGCAATTTATGCATCGCGCCTAAAGATTCCGACACGACCTTTGTATCTCCCGTCACCGGCATGAAATTTGTATCGCCTGCCCACCGGGGCACGACGTGGATGTGGACGTGGCCCGCAAAACCGGCCCCGCCGATCCTGCCTATGTTCAGCCCGATATTATAACCGTGAGGTTTCAGTTTCTTATCGATGTCGGTCTTCGTCTTATTCACGAGTTTCATCAGGTCGGTCAATTCAGCGTCGGTCAGCAGCTCCAAGCTCTTGACGTGCCTGTAAGGCGCGACCATGACGTGGCCGTTATTGTAAGGGTAGAGATTAAGCATGGAGAACGAGTGGGCAGTCCTGCGAAGTATATATCCTGTCTTTGACCTGGAATTCTTATTCCCGCAGAATATGCATCTCTTGTTCTTCCGAAGATACAGGTATTTGCTGCGCCACGGAGCCCATAACTTGTCCATCTTATCCCCTCTTTTCGCTTTCAAGTTTCACCTTTGCGTCCTCAAAGAACGGCCTGGCGAATTCGGTCGCCCACGTCCGCTCTTCGAAGCTCCTTCCCTCGACCATCTTCTGGAATTTCTTGAACTCTTCATGATAACTGCCATAAATGTGAAAACTGTCGCTTATATCGACGTATCTGCCCACAGATACCTCGGCGCCGAGGCCTTTCGCGATCTCTTCGGCCATCATCCTCTGGAGGTCCGTCAGCGCGAATATGTTCATGAAGCTCGCCTTGAAGGCGTCTCTTGAACGCCAGTGCGTGTTCATATTGAGCGAATATTTCTTATCGCTTAATTTGACGAGCCGGCACCATATCCTCTGCAAACACGGCGGGTCGTCGGTGATGGGGTCTGTCCCGGGGTTCCAGGTTATCCCCTGCGCGCGGCGCGAATACGGCGTCTGGATGAGCTTCTTTATAATATAGCCGATCTGGTCCACTTTTTTATCCTCTGTCGGGAAACTCGTCAAGCGCTGATGGTATGTATACGTCCACTTTCCCTCTTCGGGATTTATCCAATGGTCATGGATACCGAAGACGACCTCCTGTCTGTATATTTCCAGGTCCTCCAGCCCTCCGGGGAACGCCCTGTGGATGCGCGGCTCTTTCATCGGATCGTTGACGACCATTATCATCGTGCAATCCTTGCTCATCGGGTCGCCCTGTTTATCGTACTCGGTCTTTATGTCCAGGCCGTCTTTCCACGTCGCCATCACGGCTTTCTCCCAGGCCTCCGGCAGCGTCGCCCCCTCAACTTTTATGACAGGTATCTCGTTCATCTCATAGCCTCACTATCTTTCCTTCTATCTTTTTATCGGTTACCTCCAATATACCGTACGTATTGGCGCTGGCGAATATCTTGTCGGTCGGGCTACCGGGATTAAAGAATAGCACTCCGTCCGTCATAACGTTCAAGGCCGAATGCGAATGACCGAATATTATCGCGTCCACGTCCGCGAACTCGGACCTGACGGTCTCCGTCAGATTCGCGGGCGCGCCGTAGCCGTGTATCAAGCCGATATTGAAGCTACCTACCCTGAAGACCTCTTTCTGGTTCAAGACGCGCCGCAGGTCTGCCGAATCCATGTTGCCGTAGACGGCCTTCGTATCTCTCAGGAGTTTCAATCTGTCATAAAACTCTTTTTCGACAAAGTCGCCGGCGTGGACTATCATATCGACCGTCTCTATCTCTTTATAGATCGCATCCGGGATATCCTGGGCGGAGCGCGGTATGTGTGTATCGGAAATGACCAATATCCTCATAAGACGACCATCCTTCTCATCCCGTAGAAACCGAGGAGCGAGTCGGCGACGGAATCGTCCCAGATCGATATCTTCAGTTCCTTCGCGAGCAATTTCGCGTTCTCGTCTATTCCGGCCATAGCGATAAGGACCTTGTTCGAGACCTTGCACCCGGAGGCCTTAACGTTCTTTATATAATTTATGATGTCATTTTCGCTGACGGGCCGTTCGTAGACCTGCGCGATCCAGGAATTTCCCCTGAAAGAGGCCGTGATCATGGAGCTCGAATCCTGCTGAGCCTTGATATCCACTTTTGTGAAATGAGGCAGGCGCATATGTTTGGAATCTATCGAAACCAGTTCGTTCGCGAAGAGGTTAAAGAGCTCCGACATCCTCTGGGCGGCTGACTTGGAGCAGTCCCGGCTATAGGCGTCAATATAGGCCATGACATCCTTGCGGAAAAGACCCATCCGGTCGAACGTCCCGTCGACGAGCAGCTCTTTGCGTCTCTGGTAGACCGACCTCAGCCAGAAGGAGAAGATCACGTCCTCTATTTCGTAGAATACGCCGTTCTTCGTAAGGATGCCCAGGTCCAGGAGCCGCGCCAGGCTCTTAGATACGTCGCCCTGTTTCGTCTTTAGCCCCCGAGCTATTTCGGATTGGGTATTACGGCCATGCGCTATGGCCGTCAGGATCGACAGGTCATTTTCGCGGTTCCGCGCGTCGAGGACCGTGAGCATGAAGTTCAAGAGGTACTGGTGTATGACGCCATTCGCATGATATACGAGATCGAGGATAGCGACTGCTATGGATCCCTCGTCTATCAGGGTAGAGGGCCGCTCGAGGGCGATCTCTTTTGCCCTCGACGCTATCCTGCTTAAGTAGAACGGGTTGCCGTCCGTGAACATGATCAGGAACTTTTTTAAGAATAGGCTTATCTCGAATCCTGCGAATTTCATATCGATGAACCTTGCCGACGTGGCGATGTCGAAATTGGCGACTTTCACGACCTCGAAATTGCCGAAAAGGAGCGAAAGTTTCTCGGAGATGATCTTCTTTATCGCCTCGTTCCTCGAGCTGGAGACGATATACATCGTATCCTTCTGCACCATTATCACTTTGCCGAAACTGAGGAACGGGTTCTTGATACCCAGATGTTCGAGGTTGTCGAATTCATCCAGTATCACCACGCATGAAAGCCCGGACTCATCCTTAAGGGCCGACGTGAGTCCCAAAAGCCCCATGTATGCCTCGTCCAGGTCTCCCCGGTCTATCGAGATATTTACCTGCCTGGCCATCTGGCATGTTTTCGGGATGGACTTCTGGGCAACTTCGAGGAGCCGCGCCATGTCGACTTCGACGTCCTTGCCCAGTTTCTTTAACGAATTATACAGGACGGTCGCGATAAATTTATTGGAGAACGCCCTGAACGGCTCTTTCACCACTTCTACATAGACGGGTATGAAGCCCTCGGAATTGACGGTGTGCAGGAAATGGAGGATGATCGAAGACTTGCCGGAAAGGCTCTGCCCCGTCAGGGCCACGTTCTGCCTGTAGCCGTCTTTCAGCGCCAGGACGCGTTTATTCAGGAGTTCCAGGACCTCTTCGCGGCCGAAAAACCTTTCTCCTATAACAGGTTCGCTGAACATGATCTCCCTTTAGAGCGGTAGATAATACGACGGGTTTTGCGGCTCACCGTCTTTACGTATCTCGAAATGCAGCATCGGGCTATTTGCCCGGCCCGTCCTGCCTACTTTCGCTATATATGTATTCCGCGCCACTTCGTCGCCCACATTGACCATGATGGTCGAATTACACGCGTAAACCGTCTGATAGCCATCCCCGTGGTCGAGGATGACCGTCTTGCCGTAACCTTTGAGGAACTCGTCGCGATAGACGACCCTGCCTGACCTTGAGGCCCTGACGCCTGCGCCTTCCGCGGACCGTATGTCGATACCTTTATTTATTATCTTATCCTTTTGGGCACCGAACGGCACTGCCAGCATGCCTCTTACCGGCCAGATAAAAGATTCGCCAGGGACCGACCGCATGGCTGTCTGGGCCGGCGCTATACCCTGAGGCACTTGGCGCGGAATAAGGAGAACCTGGCCGTCTTCGATGGTGCCGGTATATAAAGAATTCGTCTTGATCAGGCTTTGCAGATCCACGCCGTACGATCTGACAATACCCCAGAGCGTCTCG
>PLLI01000070.1 GCA_003140915.1 Candidatus Omnitrophota bacterium | reverse complement strand
CGGCGGTCTACAGGGCGAAGGTTGACGCGAAGATAAAAGTATGGCTTGAGGGATTAAAGAAGAATGCGTATATCGCGTTCAAATAAGACGCGGGTTATCGTAACGATGGGTGACCCGTCCGGCATCGGGCCGGAGGTCACATTGAAGGCATTGGCAAGTCCGGAAGTAAAAGGACTTGCCGATTTTTTAATTATCGGCGACGAAGATCGCGGTACTCATCGGGATCATTCGGGCGCCGGATCCGGCAGGGCAGCGATAGGCTATTTAGATACGGCTGTAGATATGCTCGCCAGGGGCAAGGCCGATGCGCTCGTTACCGCGCCGGTCAATAAGGCATGCATAAAGAAGGCGGGCTTTCCGGATTTTCAAGGGCATACCGAATACCTGGCAGGCAAGTTCAAGGTTAAAAATTTTGCAATGATGTTCGCGGGCAGTGACCTGAAGGTTACGCTCGTTACGCGCCACGTGCCGTTAAAAAACGTCCCGGAGATATTGAGCTCCGTAATGATATATAACGCTATAACGCTTACGCACAAGTATCTCGAAGAATATTTTCATATAAAACACCCGCAGATCGCCGTCTGCGGCCTCAATCCTCACGCTGGGGAGGGTGGCGCGTTCGGGAACGAAGAAGGGAAGATAATCGCCCCCGCGATAAAAAAATCATTAAAGTTTATGAAAAATATTTACGGGCCCATATCTGCGGACGTCGCTTTTTATGAGGCGTTCAATAAAAGGTACGACGCCGTGATCGCGATGTATCATGACCAGGGGCTCACACCCTTCAAGATGATCCACTTCGATAACGGCGTGAACTTAACACTCGGCCTGCCGTTCATCAGGACCTCGCCGGACCACGGCACCGCCTTCAACATTGCCGGTAAGGGTATCGCCGATCCGAGTTCCATGATCGAGGCGATCAAGCTTGCGTGCCGCCTGCAAAGATGCTCAACAAAACCCAGTTAAACGAAATTTTCATTCGGCATGATTTCGCTCCCCTGAAGCGGCTGGGCGAGAACTATCTCATCGACGGAAATATCAGGGATAAAATAATATCGGTCGCGCGTCTTTCGAAGGACGACATTGTCCTTGAAATAGGGCCAGGCCTCGGCGCGCTGACGCTGGATCTCGCGAAGACAGGCGCCTCCGTGATCGCCGTAGAAAAAGACAAAAAGGCGTGCGCGATCCTTACGGACCTCGTAGGCAGTGTCTTCCCGAACCTCGAGATCGTGAACGCGGATGTATTGAAATTCGATATGGGCGGTGCCGTGGGATCGCGGAAACTGAAAGTGATCGGTAACCTGCCATATTATATTACAACGCCCGTCATAGAATATCTTTTGCGCAATAAAGATCTCGTAACTACCGCGATAATCATGGTCCAGAAAGAAGTTGCATCGCGGCTTCTCGCCAAACCCGGCACGAAAGATTACAGCTCTTTAAGCTGTTTTGTCCAATACCACACAAGGCCCGAATATATTTACACTGTGAAGAGGACCTGCTTCTATCCCGCGCCGAAAGTTGACTCAGCGATCGTGAGGATGGATGTTCTGGGTACTCCTTCGGTGCGGGTTAAGGATGAAGAACGATTTTTCAGGATCGTAAGAGGCGCCTTCAACCAGCGCCGGAAATCTATCGTGAATTCGCTCTCCCGTGAGGCTGTGCTTAATATCCCGAAAGACGAGCTGACCGCTATCCTGAATAATGCCGGCATAGACCCGGCCGCCCGGCCCGAGACCCTGAACCTTTCCGATTTCGCGAAAATTGACAATGCGCGTGGAATGTGATAAGTTATATAAAAATGAAAACGATAGACGATAAGACTGTTAAACATGTTGCACATCTGGCGAGGCTTGAGTTGAGCGATAAAGAACTTAAACTTTATAGCGCGCAACTGGCATCTATCTTATCATATATAAGCAAATTAAACGAAATAGATACGGCAAACGTGCCTCCTACGAGCCATGCCCTCACGACCCTTAAAAATGTATTCAGAAAAGATATTTTAAGAAAATCTCTGGAAACAGATGAAGCCATTAAAAATGCTCCCGCAAGCGAAGGCGATTTCTTCAAGGTTCCTCAGATAATAGAATCTACCGACAGAGTGCAGGATGAAGGTAAGTAAATGGAAAATTTGTATTCTTTAGCGGCGCACAGATTGAAAGAGTTGATGGTAAAAGGTGAAGCCGCGCCCTCCGCGATCCTTGACCAGGTATTCTCCAGAATTGAAAAATTCGATCCGAAGATAAAGGCATTCGTCCTCGCCAATAAAGAAAAAGCGAAAAGATCCGTCAATAATCCTACGAAACTGAAAGGAAAATTGGCAGGTATCCCCGTTTTGATGAAGGATAACATTTGTGTTAAAGACGAGGTGACCACCTGTGCTTCCAGGATATTGGCGGGATTCAAGCCGCCATACGACGCGACAGTAGTGAAGAAGCTCGAAGAAGAGGGCGCCGTCCTGATAGGCAAGGCGAACATGGATGAGTTCGCGTTCGGCTCGTCCTGCGAGACGTCGTGCTACGGCCCGACGAAGAATCCCTGGGATATCACGCGCATCCCCGGCGGTTCAAGCGGCGGCTCAGCTGCGGCCGTGTCCGCCGACGAAACGATACTGGCGCTCGGCTCGGATACGGGCGGCTCGATCAGGCAGCCCGCCGCGCTCTGCGGCGTGGTCGGCCTCAAACCGACTTACGGCAGGGTCTCGCGCTACGGACTGATCGCGTTTGCATCGTCGCTCGATCAGATCGGCCCGATCACGAAAGATACGGAAGACGCGGCGCTCCTCCTCAGCGTCATCGCCGGATACGACGAGATGGATTCGACATCGGTCGATCTGCCGGTCCCTGATTATACGAAGGCGTTGTCCAAAGACGTCAAGGGCCTGCGCATCGGCGTGCCGAAAGAATATTTCATCGAAGGGCTCGACAAAGAAATCGAAGCGGGTGTTAAAGCGGCGATAGAATTATTAAGATCCCTGGGCGCAAAGGTGCATAAGATATCACTGCCGCATACGGAATATGCGGTCGGCACATATTACATAGTCGCGACGGCGGAAGCGAGTTCCAACCTTGCCAGATTTGACGGCGTCCAATACGCCTTCAGGGCGGGCAATTCCAGAGACATGATAGACATGTACATAAAGACGCGGTCGCAGGGCTTCGGCGACGAGGCGAAGAGAAGGATACTCCTCGGTACGTATTGCCTTTCGACCGGCTATTACGATGCGTATTACCTGAAGGCCCAGAAGGTCAGGACAAAGATACGGGAAGATTTCGATAAGGCGTTTAAGGAATGCGATTGCATAATTACGCCGACCTCTCCGACGCCGGCCTTTAAAATAGGCGAGAAGATGAATGACCCGTTAAGCATGTATCTCTCCGATATCTATACTATACCGGCGAACCTCGCGGGGCTGCCGGCAATGTCCATCCCGTGCGGCTTTTCAAAGAGCGGCCTGCCGATAGGAATGCAGATACTCGCTAAGGCATTCGACGAAGAGACGATATTCAGGGCCGCATACACTTTTGAACAGTATACAGAATTCCATACTAAGAAACCGAAATTATGAGCGTGAAATACGAAACTGTCATAGGACTTGAAGTCCATCTGCAATTGGCGACGAATACAAAGGCGTTCTGCGGCTGTTCGACCAAATTTGGTTCAAGGCCGAATTCGCAAGTCTGTCCGGTGTGCCTCGGTTTTCCGGGGAGCCTGCCCGTCCTGAATGAGGAGGCGTTCCGTTTCGCAATAAAGACCGCGCTCGCCCTGAATTGCCGGATACAGGAGTTGATAAAATTTGACAGGAAGAATTACTACTACCCCGACCTGCCGAAAAATTTCCAGATATCGCAATACGACATGCCGCTTTCATATAACGGTTTCGTGGATATAGCTGCCGCTGACGGCAGGCGTAAAAGGATAAAGATCAAGCGTGTGCACATGGAAGAGGATGCGGGGAAGCTCATACATCCGAAGGGAGAGAATTACAGCCTCGTAGATTACAACCGCGGTGGTATGCCGCTCCTCGAGATCGTCACGGAGCCGGACATGAATTCGCCTCAGGAAGCGTACGACTATCTCACAAAGCTGAAATCGATCCTTGAATATCTGAAGGTATCCGACTGCGACATGGAGAAGGGATCGCTCAGGTGCGATGCCAACATCTCCATAAGGCCGGAAGGCGAAAAAAAATTGGGAACGAAGGTCGAACTCAAGAACATGAACTCATTCAAAGGCGTGAAGGCCGGCCTTGAATACGAGGTGAAGAGACAGGTCTCCGTACTCGAGGATAAGGGCAAGTTGATCCAGGAGACGCGCCTGTGGGACGCGGAAAAGGGCGTTACCGCGTCGATGAGGACAAAAGAAGAGGCTGAGGACTACAGATATTTTCCGGAGCCCGATCTCGTGCCGTTCGTCGTAGACAAGAATGAAATAGAGAAGATAAGGGAAACCCTGCCGGAACTTCCTGAGGCAAAAGCGGGCCGCTTTCAAAAGGAGTTCGGCCTTTCGGATTACGATGCCGGGGTATTGACAAGCCAGATCGATCTCGCCGATTATTTTGAAGAGTGCACTAAGCTCTATCCAGACGCAAAGGCAGCCGCTAACTGGCTGATGGGCGATATAATGGCGGCCGTGAACGCGCGAAATATAAATATAAACGAACTGGGCCTGGCGCCCGCCGCTCTCGTAGGGCTTCTGAAGATGGTAGACTCGGGATCGATCAGCGGTACGATGGCAAAGGAAGTGCTTGCGGAGGCGATCGAGACCAGGTCAAACCCCGAGGATATAGTTAAGAAGAATGGACTCGCCCAGATAAGCGACAAGGGCTCGATAGAAGAGATAGTGAAGAATGTGCTGCAAAAAGAGACGAAATCCGTGAACGACTATAAGGGCGGGAAGAAGACCGCTCTCGGTTTTTTGGTCGGACAGGTAATGAAGGCGAGCAAGGGCAAAGCGAACCCCGTCATGGTGAACGAAATCCTGAAAAAAAGTTTGGGGGAGTGAGCCTATGAGACGACGGTATAAAATAGCGTTAATTGCCATTTCGCTTTTGATGAGCGCATCTCTGGCGATAGGCGTCCATGAAAAAGAGATGCAGACGAAGGCCAGGGCCTCGAAGAGCGACCTGTATGGCTCTTTAGAGCTCTTTGCCGACGCGATAAGCCTGATAAGGTCGGACTACGTCGACGAGGTCGATTCGAAGAAACTGATATACGGCGCGATGAAAGGCATGCTCTCGAACCTCGATGACTACAGCCAGTTCATGGACCCCGGAGAGTTCGAGGAGATAAAGTCCGAGACGAAGGGCGAGTTCGGAGGCATTGGCACGGAGATATCGCTCAAGGACGGGATACTCACGGTGGTGACGCCGATGATCGGCACGCCGGCCGAGGCGGCGGGAATAAAACCGGGCGATAAGATCGTTAAGATAAACGGAAAGATCACAAAGAACATAACCTTGAACGACGCGGTAAAAGAGATGCGCGGAAAACCGGGCACGACGGTGGCCCTTACGGTCTGGCGCGAAAAGGACCAGAAGATCATCTCTATTTCCATCAAAAGGGCGATAATAAAGATCCAAAGCGTTAAGAAATCGGAATTCATAGACGATAAGATAGGCTATATAAGATTGGTCGAGTTCCAGGATAATACGACGCGGGATTTTGACGAAGCGCTCAAGAAATTAGAATCTCAGGGGATGGATTCTCTCATACTCGATCTCAGATATAATCCTGGTGGCATACTCGACAGCGCGGTCGATATAGCGCAGCGGTTCCTGCCTAAAGACAAGACAATAGTCTCCATAAAATCGAGAACGCCCGACCAGAACGCGGTCTTCAAATCGAGCGGACGCTTCACTCATCCTAATTATCCGCTCATCGTCCTTGTTAATGAGGGATCCGCAAGCGCCTCCGAGATAGTTTCCGGGGCCATACAGGATAACAAGCGCGGCCTGATACTGGGGACGAAAACGTACGGCAAGGCCTCGGTCCAGATAGTTATCCCGTTAAAAGACGGCTCGGCGCTTCGTCTTACAACAGCCTCTTACCTCACGCCGTCCGGCAAGCTCATAAAAAATGAGGGCATAAAACCGGATGTCGTTGTGGAAGCAGAGGATGCTAAAGACGAAAAAGTAGAGAACCCCGAGGAGGTTTTCGAAAAGGTTGCTGAGAAGAAGCCCGAGACGAAGGAGCCTTCAAATAAAGAAGAACTGGAGAAAGACAATCAGTTGAGCGCCGCGGTTAATTTGATGAAGGCGATAAAGGTATATAAGAAGGAGAAGTGATGAAGGCAAGAGCTGTCCTGATAGCGTTAGCGGTCATAGTTCTGGTTCTCGCCGCCTTCTTTCTGGGGCAAAGAACGCAGGTTATCCGCGAGAAGCAAGTGCGGACTGGGAAAGCCGTAAAGTTCGCGGCGCCCGCGAAGAAGATGGCCGCGGCACCTGCGCCGGCCGCTGTTATTAAAAGGCCGCGGGGCGCCAAAGTGGCGATAGTCATAGATGATTTCGGCTACAACACGAATAACCTTGGAGCGTTCTTCGGCATCAAAGAACCTCTCACGTTTTCCGTATTGCCGAACTTGCGCCGTTCCCGCGACGTGGCGATAGCTGCCAAGGAACACGGAGATGAAGTGATACTGCACCTGCCGCTCGAATCGCACAGGAGAGATGTGAAGGAAGAGCCCGATACGATAAAACAGGGAGAGACCGGGAAAGAGGTCACCGCGCGGCTTGCGAAAGATATGGAGTCCGTTCCGGGCCTGAGCGGCGTCTCCAACCACATGGGTTCGAAGGCAACGGAAGACAGAGAGCTTATGTCCGGGATATTCGCGTATTTAAAGAAACATAACCTGTACTTTTTCGACAGCCTGACCTCTGAAAAATCGGTATGCCGCGAATGTGCCGGGGCCGCGGGCCTGCGGTTCGCGAAGCGGGACGTTTTTCTGGATAATGATAATAACGCCGTGGCGATCGAGAAACAACTTGCCGAGCTCCAGAAGCTCGCCGTGAAGAGAGGGAGGGCCATAGCTATATGCCATGACAGGAAGCTCACGGCAGCGGTGCTGGCCAGGATAATGCCTCAGATGGCTAAAGACGGGATAGAGTTCGTCTATCTTTCGGAAATGGTTAAATAGAATGCTCACCCTCGGCCTTGAGACATCATGCGATGAGACGAGCGCATCGGTTACGGACGGCCGAAAAGTACTGTCGAATATCGTTTCGTCCAGCGTTCATCTTCACAAAAGGTACGGCGGCGTTGTCCCCGAGATAGCATCGAGGTTTCACGTAGAATATATAATCGAGGTCCTCTCGAGGTCGCTAAAAGATTCGCGGAAGAGTTTGAAAGATATCAGGCTCATCGCCGTTACGAACGGGCCAGGGCTCGTGGGTGCGCTATTGACCGGGATATCTCTGGCTAAATCGATAGGCTATAGCCTGGATAAGCCGTTTATCGGAGTTAACCATATCCTCGCTCATCTATACAGTTCGTTCTTGAACGAGGATGATAAGCCGGACTTCCCGTTCATAGGCCTGGTTGTATCGGGTGGGCACACGGCGTTATTCTATTGCGAAGCTATCGGCATCCAGCGTCTTCTCGGATCGACGCAGGACGATGCGGTCGGCGAAGCATATGACAAGGTGGCGAAGATACTCGGGCTGGGATATCCGGGTGGCCCGGTCATTGACCAGCGCGCGAAACGCGGCCACAGGAATGCCGCGATATCTTTTCCGAAAAGTTACCTTGGCAAAGATTCGCTCGATTTCAGCTTCAGCGGAGTAAAGACGGCGGTCCTGTATTATGTTAACAATTTACGCAATGCGAAATACGAACGACGGACAACCGGCCTGCGCCAGGCCGTTATAAATGACATTTGCTACGCGTTTCAAGAAGCCGCGCTCGATGTGCTCGTGGAAAAAGTGATCAGGGCATCCGAATTTACAAAGTCAAAACGCGTAGTGATAGGCGGCGGGGTTGCCGCGAACTCGAGGCTCAGGGAGCGGATGGTTGAACTTGCCGTAAATTCTGCTATGAAAATACATTTTCCTGAGTTAAAATACTGTATGGACAACGCGGCCATGATCGGCTATCTTGGCGAAGCGCTTTATAAAAAAGGGGCAAGGTCTGATTTGTACTTGTCGGCGGAGCCAAATCTGGAGGTTGTGAATGTTAAGTAATTGGACAATATTATTTCGTTTAATATTTGCCGCCTTTCTCAGCGGTGTTATCGGTTTCGAACGCGAATTCCACGGCAGGGCAGCCGGCTTCAGGACCCACATCCTTTTATGCGTCGGCTCGACACTTATAATGCTCACCTCAATGCACATCTTCGACATCTATTCTTCCAGGATCTCTCCGGACCCGGCCAGGATAGCGGCGGGCGTAATCACCGGCATAGGGTTCCTCGGGGCGGGGACGATAATGCATTCCAGGTCGGCGGTCAGGGGCCTCACGACCGCGGCAAGCCTTTGGGTAGTTGCCGGCATAGGCCTCGCGGTAGGCTCCGGGTTCTATTTCGGATCCATTATAACTACGATATTGACGATGATAACACTCATGCTCTTTTCGAGATTAGAGCACACCATGATACGCAAAGATTGGTATAAGACACTTATTATCGAAACGAAAGAGGGCGTCGACCAGTTGAAGGCCATAAGAGAGACGATCGCGGGCCGCAACTCCGAGATCACGGATTTCGAAGCGGAGAGGACGAGAGACGGCGCCAATATGATGCTGAAAATAGGCCTGAAGTTATATAAGTTGAGGACCGCCGACCAGTTGATAGATGACTTGGCCCATCTGGAAGGCGTCAAGCACGTCACGTGGGAGACGGAATAAATATGCTTTTTGCTTCGCAAAAACAGGGGGTGCAGCATGATGGGGAAAAAGGATAAGAAGCATGAGGTTGAAAAGGTGCTGGATGTTGACGCCTCGATGCAGGGATCACTTTCCTTCAAAGACCCTGTGAATTTACGCATTAACGGGAGGTTCGAGGGGATATTGAACACAAAGGGCAATCTGATGATAGGGGAACATGCTTCGGTGAACGCGGATATTACCGGTGAGTCCATCATCGTTGCCGGGAAAATCAACGGCAATATAAGCGCGCTGAAAGAACTTAAACTGATATCCCCGGCCTGCGTTGTCGGCGACATCACCGCCCCGCTCTTAAGCATCGCCGAGGGAGCGGTCTTTGAAGGCAACTGCAAGATGCTCGCCCATTCCAAGTCCGAGGCGCATAAACAGGGCATGATGATGTCGGCCGAAGAGCTGGCGAAATATCTTGAGGTCGAGGTCGGTGTTATTTCCGAGTGGGTGAATTCCGGAAAGATACCCGGGATGAAGGAAGGGGACATCTGGAGGTTCGACCGTAGCAGGATCGATGAGTGGGTCGCGGAAGGGAAAATAAAGTAAACCAAGACAATGCCGGAAAAATTACTTAGCATAAAAGAGGTCGCGGACTATCTCAAGATATCCGAGGAAGAGGTGAAGCGTCTCGTGGACGCCGGAGAGATACCCGCCTATAAGATAGGCGACACCTTCCTGAGGTTCAGAAAAGAGCAGATAGACGCAATAAGGTCCGAGATCTCCGAGTTCGAGAAGAAGGAACCGGAACACGCGAAGCCTACCCTGGACCAGAAAGGCCGGATCACCCATCCTTATACACAGATGGAGAGGGACATCAAGCGAAAGGAGCCCTCAACGCGCCAGTATGATTATACGGTCGCCGAACGGGTGAAAGACTTTTTCTATTTCAACGATTTTTACATCATCTCATTTTTACTCATTGTTTTTCTAATGTACCTGATCTTAAAAACCTAAAGTTCAAGATGACAGATAAGATCACCAGGATGCTGGATGACTTCAAGGCGGGCCGCATCTCGCCTGAGAAGGTACGCAAGACCTTGAAAAACCTGCCTTATCAGGACCTCGGATTTGCCAAAGTCGATAATCACAGAAAATTACGGAGAGGCTTTCCCGAAGTTGTCTTTGGAAAGGGGAAGACAACGGAGCAGGTTGTCAGGATATCGCAAAAGATCATTGCGCATGATGGGCTCCTCCTTGTCACGCATGCCGACGAGAAAGCGTTCCGGAAACTGAAACAATCCTATCCGGAAATAAAATTTGACAAGAAGGCGCGGATCATCAGTTACAGGAAAGATAAGCCGGTGCTCAAGAACGGGACCGTCCTTATCGTAACAGCGGGCACATCCGACCTGCCGGTAGCAGCTGAGGCCAAGGCCACGCTGGAGATAATGGGTAACCCGGTCGAGTTATTGTGCGACGTTGGCGTTGCAGGGATACACCGGCTCCTGGGTAAACAGGAAGTTTTAGAGCGCGCGAATGTCATTATTGTGATAGCGGGCATGGAGGGCGCTTTGG
>PLLI01000004.1 GCA_003140915.1 Candidatus Omnitrophota bacterium | reverse complement strand
AAGATCGAATTCAAGATGGATAAACAGGCGGGCATACACGCGCCTCTCGGCAAGCTTTCTTTTACCGAAGAGGCCTTGAACGGGAACGCTGTGGCATTGATCGATGCTATAATGACCACCACGCCTCAGGGCGGGAGCCCGACGGGACAACACGTGAAGACATTGTTCATTTCTACAACGATGGGGCCCGGCATAAAACTTGACATCGCGCAGTTCAGAAAAGGCTAATTCAGCATGGTGACCATGGAAAAATTCGGGAAACTTTGCAAAGAAAAGATGATGGAGGAGCTGCTCCTTCGTTTCACCAAGCACCCCAATTTCGTCATTACCAGTTTCATGGGGACAAGCACCGGCGAACTCGAGCGGTTGAGGCGGAACCTCAAAAAGTCCCAGGCGAACTATTTCGTGGTCAAGAACTCGATCCTCAAGCTGATATTCAACAAGATGAAGCTTGAAGAGGAAGCCGCGAAGGTCGAAGGCGGCATGGGGATATCGCTTTGCGGCGCCAATCCGGTAATTACCTGCAACGTCCTGGTAGGTTTTGCCAGGACGAACGATAAGTTCAAGATAAAGGGCGCTGTTATTGACGGGAAACGCATGTCTGCGGACCGGGTAAAGCAATTGGCCGGCCTGCCACCCAGGAACGTGCTCGTGGCCCAGGTAGTCGGTGGCATCAAATCGCCCATAACCGGATTCGTCAATACGCTGGGCGGGATTCTAAAGAAATTTGTTTACGTGGTGGACGCCATAAAATCAAATAAAGAGAAGACTAAAACCGCTTAACTAAGAAGGAGAAGGAGAAAGATGGAAACAAAAGAAGCGAAAGTAGAACTCACGGATAAGATGAAGAGCGTGATGGAGACCATCGAGAAGATGACCGTCATGGAACTTGCCGATCTTGTCAAGGCCCTGGAGGATAAATTCGGCGTCGTAGCGGCCGCAGCGGCAGCGGCGCCGGTTGCCGGCGCAGCGGGCGCAGCCCCAGCTGCAGCTGAAGAAAAGTCGGTCTTCACGGTGGTCCTTGTAAGCGCTGGAGCGAGTAAGATCCAGGTTATCAAAGAGCTCAGGACCATTACGAGCCTCGGCTTGAAGGAAGCGAAGGACCTTGTCGACGGCGCGCCGAAGACGGTCAAAGAGGGTGCGACAAAGGAAGAGGCCGATAAGATCAAAAAACAGCTTGAGGCCGCAGGCGCAAAGATAGAGTTAAAATAAGCGTTTTCGAACTTTCACGAAACGGGAAGAGAAGAGATGACCAAACGAAAAAGTTACGCTAAGCTCGAAGAATGTTATAGATTGCCGAACATGCTCGAGATCCAGCTCAATTCCTATTATGATTTTTTGCAGCTGGACGTTCCGAAAGGCAAGCGTAAAAAAGAAGGACTGGAAGCCGCGTTCAGGGAAGTGTTTCCCATAGAGACGCCGGACGGTGAATATAAGCTCGACTATCTGAGCTATGCCATAGGCAAACCGAAATACTCCATCCCCGAGTGCAAGAAGAGAGGCATGAGTTACGCGGGAGCGCTTCGCGTGATGATGCGGTTGAAATCGAAGAAGGAGACGAAGGAGCAGGAGGTATATCTCGGCGATCTCCCCCTCATGACCGATACGGGCACCTTCATCGTGAACGGCGACGAACGCGTTGTTGTCAGCCAGCTGCACCGCTCGCCCGGCATATCCTTCGAAACGGAGCCGCACCCTTCCGGCAAGAATATATATTCAGCCCGTATAATTCCTTACAGAGGCGCATGGGTGGAATTTGAGTTTGATATGAATGACGTGCTCTATGTCTATGTCGATAGGAAGAGAAAATTTCTTGCCACGGTCTTTCTGCGCGTCTTTGGCTATTCGAGCGACGAAGAGATAGTAAAGGCATTCGGCCCGATCGAGGTCCACGAGCTTACCAGGTCATCTCAATTGGAGAAGCTCATCGGCGCGACGATCGCGAGCGATCTGGTCGAGAAAGAGACAAACGTTGTTATCGCCCCGAAATTTGAAAAGATCACGAAAGAGATCGCGGAGAAGATATGGGCCTCCTCGGTGCGCAAAGTGTCGGTCATTAATAACGCGATCCCTGAAATAATAAATACCCTTAAGAAAGACCACACGAGGAATAAAGAAGACGCTCTCATTGATATATATAGGAAGCTGAGGCCCGGAGATCCTCCGACGCCTGAATCGGCGGCTAATCTCGTGACGAGGTTGTTCTTCGATAATAAGAGATACGATCTCGGTGACGTCGGGCGATACATGCTAAATAGAAAACTCGACATGAACGTCTCTCTCGAAGAGAGGCTCATTACGCCGCAGACGCTGATTAAGGTCATACTCAGATTGATCTCCGTGAAGGCCGGCCATAGCGCTACGGATGACATCGATCACCTCGGCAACAGGCGCGTGCGCTGCGTCGGAGAGTTGCTATTGAACCAGATAAGGATCGGCCTGGCAAGAGTAGACAGGTCCTGCAGGGAAAGAATGAATATTTATGACCTCTCGAACGTCATGCCGCATAACCTCGTAAACGCGAAGCTCGTTTCCGGCGTAGTGCGCGATTTCTTCGGCAGGAGCCAGCTTTCCCAGTTCATGGACCAGACGAACCCGCTCGCGGAACTGACGCACAAGAGGCGCATGAGCGCTCTTGGGCCCGGAGGATTGAACCGCGAAAGGGCCGGCTTCGAGGTCCGCGACGTCCATTATTCGCATTATGGCCGCGTCTGTCCGATCGAGACGCCGGAAGGCCCGAATATAGGATTGATAGCATCCTTGAGCACTTACGCGAAGATCAATAAATACGGATTTATCGAAACGCCGTACCGAAAGGTTGAAAACGGCAGGGTTACCGATAAGATCGATTACCTTTCCGCCGATGTCGAAGACCTTTACATAATCGCCCAGGCAAACGCTAAGATAGATGCGGGGGGCCATTATGTCGAGGATAAAGTATTTTGCAGGTTCAAAGATAATTTTATACAGGCGGATCCCAAGGATGTCCAGTATATGGACGTCTCGCCGAGGCAGCTGGTGAGCGTTGCCGCGTGCCTCATACCGTTCCTTGAGCATGATGACGCGAATAGGGCGCTCATGGGTTCTAATATGCAGCGCCAGGCAGTGCCGCTTCTGTATACCGAGGCCCCTTTGATCGGGACTGGGATAGAGTACAGGACGGCAAAGGATTCGGGCGCCGTTATAGTCGCGCGGAATACAGGCACCGTCTCGGCCGTTGACTCTGGCGAGATAGTGATAAGCGGTAAGCCGTATAAGCTCAGCAAATTCGAAAGGTCGAATGCCAATACCTGCGTCAATAACAGGCCGATAGTCGCGCTTGGAGATAAAGTCAAAGAAGGCGACGTGATAGCCGACGGCCCGGCGACCGATAATGGGGAACTGGCATTGGGCAAGAACGTCCTGGTAGCTTTCATGCCGTGGAGAGGATACAATTTCGAAGACGCTATCCTCTTGAGCGAAAAATTGGTGGCCGAGGATAAATATACGTCTGTCCATATAGAGGAATTCGAGATCGAGGCAAGGGACACGCGCCTCGGAAATGAGGAGATCACCAGAGATATTCCGAACGTCGGCGAAGAAGCGCTGCGAAACCTCGATGAAAACGGGATCGTGAGGATAGGCGCGGAGGTCGAGCCCGGCGATATACTTGTGGGCAAGGTGACCCCTAAGTCGGAAACCGAACTCTCGCCGGAAGAGAAGCTCCTGCGCNNCTGCGCGCGATATTCGGAGAGAAGGCCGGTGATGTGAGGGATTCGTCATTAATAGCGTCGCCCGGCGTCGACGGCATAGTTGTGGATGTGCGCGTATTCTCAAGAAGGGACGCGAGATCCAAGACAAAGGAAGAGAGAAGCCTGGAGAATAAAGAGATAAAGGCGCTCGAAGAGAATTTTCAGACGCTGATCAAGAAAGNNAAGAAAAATATAAGAAATTGCACAATCTCCTAGTTGGCCAGAAACTCGCTGCCGGCATCCTCGACCAGGAGTCGGGCAGGGCATTGGTGTCGCAGGGCAGGACCGTAAGGGTGAAGGACCTGAATAGGATAGCAGAGAAGGGTGATCTCGAGAACGTCAAACTCAATAATCCCGAGACAGAGCAGGAGATAGCCAGGATTACCCGGCTCCTAGACAGCCAGATAGAAGAGCTGACGTTCGAGCTCGAAAGGGAAATAGACAGGGTCAAGCGCGGAGACGAATTACCGCCCGGCGTATTGAAAAAAGTTAAAGTGTACGTGGCGAGCAAGAAGAAGATCTCCGTCGGCGATAAGATGGCCGGCAGGCACGGCAATAAAGGCGTCGTCGCCAAGATACTTCCCGAAGAGGATATGCCTTTCTTAAGCGACGGNNTCGAAACGCATCTCGGATGGGCGGCAAAGATACTTGGATTTAAAGTGTCCAGCCCTGTATTCGACGGAGCGACCGAAACGGAGATCAAGGAAGAGATGAAGAAGGCCGGTATCCCGACCGAGGGCAAGGTTACGGTCTACGATGGTTATACCGGCAAGTCATTCGACCAGAAGGTCACGGTAGGCTACATATACATGTTGAAGTTGGCGCATCTTGTCGACGACAAGATACACGCGAGGTCGATCGGCCCCTATTCGCTCGTCACGCAGCAGCC
>PLLI01000073.1 GCA_003140915.1 Candidatus Omnitrophota bacterium | reverse complement strand
GTGCGAGATCACAAAAGAGGCCGGAAGGCTCATGGATAAATACTGGCCCGGGCCGCTTACGATGATATTGAATTGCAGGAACGGTGAAAAGATAGGTTTCAGGATGCCTGATAATAAGGTAGCCCTTGGCCTGATAAAAGAATCCGGTGTACCGGTCGTTGCCCCGAGCGCCAATATAAGCGGACAAGAGCCCCCGACAAGACCCGGAGACGTATTGAAGCAATTGGGCGGAAAGATCGATCTTCTTCTGGATGCGGGCCCTACCGATGTCGGCATCGAATCGACAGTGATAGATATGACCGTCAGCCCGCCCGGGATTTTGCGGGAAGGGGCTATATCACGGGAAAAATTATCAAAGGTTCTAGGTTATGGGTTGTAGGCTGTTGGCAATAAATTTTACCTACACCCTAGAACCTACAACCAACACCCTACAACCTAAAAGAGGGTTATGACCGTATTATTCGTCTGCACCGGTAATTCATGCCGTTCGGTAATGGCGGAAGGATGGCTGAAGAAGCGCCTTAAAGAACTCGGCAAAAGCGATATAGTCGTCCTTTCCGCCGGCATAAGGGCGGTCGATGGTTATTCGCCGACAAATGAGACGATAGAGGTAATGAAATCAGAAGGTGTGGACCTGAGCGGCTTTAAATCCGCAGAGATTACCGAAGAATTGATAAAAGGATCTGATCTTATTCTTGTCATGTCTCCGCTGCATAAAGATGAAGTTATAAGACGCGTCCCGGAGGCAGTTTCAAAAACATTTTTGTTAAGGGAATATGGAAGAGCTGAGAAGGTCGAGGCGCTCATCGATTCGGACATTCCGGATCCGATAGGCCTGCCTGCTTCAGGATACAGGGTCTGCCTGGATATGATAAAAGAAGATATAGAGAGGGTGGCGAAACTTTTATGACAAAAATTGCGATAGGAAGCGATCACGGCGGTTACGAATTGAAGAAGTGTATCATAGAATTCCTGCGGCAGGAAAAATACCAGGTGGAGGATATGGGGACGCATTCGAAAGATGCCTGCGATTACCCCATGATAGGTTTCGAAGTAGCGAAGGCCGTCTCCGACGGCAAAGCCGACAGGGGCATCTTGATCTGCAAGACCGGCGTCGGCATGGCCATAATCGCGAACAAACTGCGCGGTATTCGGGCGGCCGCGTGCTACGACAAAGAGATGGCAAAGTCGTCGAGAGAGCACAACGACTGCAACATCATAGTCCTCGCCGCTAATTATACGAATATCGACAAGGCCAAAGAGATGCTGAAATTATGGTTCAAGACCGAACATGCGGGCGACCGCCACGAACGGCGCGTGAAACAGATCAAGGACATAGAGTCGAAATTAAAATAAGGACCAATCAACAGGAGACGGTAACGTGGGCAATTTAAAGAAAAAGGACGTGGAAGTTTACAGGACGATAGTTGACGAGACAAGGCGTGAGAATGATAACCTCGAACTTATAGCCAGCGAGAACTTCGTATCGGAAGAGGTGCTCGAGGCCCAGGGATCGTGCCTCACGAATAAATACGCCGAAGGTTACCCCGGCGCGCGATGGTATAACGGCTGCCATAACGTCGATATAGTAGAAGAGATAGCTATCGAACGCGCAAAAAATCTTTTCGGGGCCGAACACGTGAACGTCCAGCCGCATTCCGGGACGCAGGCGAACATGGCGATATATTTCACGGCACTCTCGCTGGGCGATACCGTGATGGCGATGGACCTTTCGTGCGGGGGACATCTTTCGCACGGCAACCCTCATAATTTTTCCGGGAAATTCTATAAGATAGTGCCGTACGGCGTGAGCCACGAGACGGAGATGCTCGATTATGATGAGATCGCCCGTCTTGCCGAGGCGCACAAACCGCGGATGATAATTGCCGGCGCATCCGCTTATCCGAGGGCGATCGACTTCAAAAAATTCCGCGAGATAGCCGATTCAGTCAAGGCGTATCTATTTGTCGACATAGCGCACATAGCCGGGCTCGTGGCGGCCGGGCTTCATCAAAGCCCTGTCCCGTATTCGCAATTCGTGACCTCGACCACTCATAAGACGATGAGGGGACCGAGAGGCGGCTTCATAATGTGCAAAAAAGAATTTGCCAAAGACATAGACATAGGTATCTTCCCGGGATTGCAGGGTGGGCCGCTCATGCATATCATAGCGGCAAAGGCAGTATGCTTCAAAGAGGCGCTGACAGGCGAATTTAAGACGTACCAGAAACAGATTCTTAATAACTCTAAGGCTTTCTCTGACGAGCTATCAAGCCTAGGCTACAGGATAGTTGCCGGCGGCACCGATACGCACTTGTTTCTCGTGGACCTTACGAGCAAGAATATAACGGGAAAGGACGCGTCTTCGGTCCTGGACAAAGTTGGCATAACGGTCAATAAGAACCTGATACCGTTCGACACTAAATCTCCGTTTGTGGCAAGCGGCATACGCATAGGGACACCGGCGGTTACGACGCGCGGGATGAAAGAGGCCGAGATGCGCCAGATCGCCGGCCTGATCGATGAAGTCTTGGACTCTCCTAACGATGGGAAAAAACTGAAGGCGGTAAAGGGCGAAGTCAAAAAATTAGTGAAAAAATTTCCGTTATATAAGAATTTAATAAAAAGGCTTGAAAAAGAATGAATAAAACAAAACGACCTACGTGGGATGAGTATTTCTTAAGCATCGCGGACCTCGTATCCAAGCGCTCGACATGCCTTCGAAGACGTGTGGGCGCTGTTTTAGTGAAAGACAAGAGGATACTCGCCACCGGCTATAACGGCGCCCCGAGGGATATAAAACATTGCGATGAGGTAGGCTGCATCCGCGAAAAACTGAAAATACCGTCGGGCGAGCGCCACGAACTCTGCCGCGGGCTCCACGGGGAGCAGAATGCTTTTCTGCAGGCGGCGTTGCACGGGACGAGCTTAAAAGGCGCGAGCCTCTACTCGACGACACAGCCGTGCATAATCTGCGCGAAGATGATAATAAACGCGGGTATTAAAGAGATAATAATAAAAGGCGACTATCCCGATAAGATGTCGAAAGAGTTATTGCGTGAGGCTAAAGTCAAGGTGAGGGCAATTTAAGGAGGGTGGGGAGATGAAAAAAGTACTGTTCGTTATTTTGGCGTTATGTTTCATAAACGTTTTTTGCGGAGGGGCCTTCTGCATGGATAAAAATACGGTAGTGCTGGAAACAACGCAGGGCGTAATCGAAATTAAACTCATGCCCGAGGTGGCGCCGAAGGCCTGCGAGAATTTCGAAGCGCTCGTCGAGAAAGGTTATTATAACGGCCTCATCTTTCACAGAGTAATACCGGGTTTCATGATCCAGGGCGGGGATCCTACCGGCACAGGCGCCGGCGGCAGTTCGATATGGGGTAAGCCGTTCGCGGACGAGTTCAAAAAAGACGTTACCTTTGACCGCAAGGGCCTCTTGGCGATGGCGAACTCCGGCCCCGGCACAAACGGCAGCCAGTTTTTTATAACTGTTGCCCCGACGCCGTGGCTCAACATGCACCATACGATATTCGGCGAGGTCACATCAGGCTATGACGTTGTGAGTAATATCGAAAATACGCCGACCGGCTCCGGTGACCGTCCGGTCACGGAACAAAAGATCATCAAGGCGTACTTAAAATAGGATAGCTAATGCGATGTCCCTTTTGCGGTTCGAGAAAAGACAGCGTAATTGACTCTAGGCGGTCGAAGAACGGCTCGAGTGTGCGCCGCCGCAGGCAGTGCCTTAAATGCAGGAAACGCTTCACGACCTACGAATACGTGGAACGCATCCCGCTCATGGTCGTGAAGAAAGACGGCCGCCGCGAGGCGTTCGACAGGGAGAAACTGATGAACGGTATACTTGTCGCCTGCGAGAAGCGGCCCATCAGCGTGAAAAGGATCGAGAAGCTCGTCGAGGATATTGAGAGAAGGCTCGAGAAGAAATACGACACGGAAGCGGCATCGCAAGATATAGGCGAGCTCGTGATGCGCGGGTTGCACGAGATCGATGAAATAGCTTACGTAAGGTTCGCCTCGGTATACAGGCAATTCCGGGACGTCGGCCAGTTTATGCGGGAGCTGAAGACATTTTTGAAGTGACCCTGCACCTTATAGATAGGGTGTAGGGCGTTGGAAGAAGGTGCAGGGTGAAAGAAGCTCTCTATTACGAAAAGCTAGATGGTAAAAGAGTACAATGCCACCTATGCCCTTACAACTGCATGATCTCGGACGGCGGCAGGGGCGCCTGCGGCGTCAGGATAAATAGAGACGGAACTTTATACACGGAAGTTTACAATAAGACCACGGGCATCGCCCTCGATCCGATAGAGAAGAAGCCCCTGTATCACTACCATCCCGGAGAATTTATCCTTTCCCTCGGAACAAAAGGATGCAACCTTCACTGCCAATTCTGCCAGAACTGGCACATATCCCAGGAGATAGACGCACCGACCCGCGATATTACATCGGTACAGGTCATAGACAAGGCAAGATCAACGGGCTCTTTCGGCATAGCATATACCTATAACGAGCCGTTCATATGGTATGAATTTGTGCTGGAGACGGCGAAGCTTGCGAAGAAGAATTCCCTCAAAAATGTCCTTGTAACGAACGGCTATGTCAACATGGATCCACTAGAGGAAATGCTCCCATATATAGACGCTATGAATATCGATCTCAAATCTTTTGATGATGAATTTTATGCAAAGGCATGCAAGGGGAGCCTGAAACCGGTCCTGGATGTGATAAAACGCTCTCACGAAAGTTGTCATATTGAGCTGACGAATTTGATCATACCTACGCTGAATGATTCCGAAGAGGTGATAAGGAAGATGGTTGACTGGATATGCACTAACCTGGGGGAGGATGTGCCGCTCCATTTTTCCAGATATTTTCCGTGCTACCAGATGTCCCTGCTGCCTACGCCTGTCGAGACGTTAAAGAAAGCCGAAAAGATAGCCAAGGAAAAACTCAAATACGTCTATCTGGGGAACGTATAAATTTATTTGTAATACTTATCATAATCCTTGAGATCTATATTCAGCTTCGCGCCCTTTTCGACCTCTTTCAACCACTCATCCGTATAAGTATTCCTCTTGTCGGTAAGGGCCTTCTTCGTATAATCAGCCTTCTCTTTTTTGAATGTCTCCTCGTTGAACGGCTGGATCTCGATCAACTTGAATATCAGGTTGCCTTTTTTCATCTCAAGAGGCTTCGATATCTCGCCAGGCTTCATCTTTGTTGCCAATGCCGCTACCGGATCCGCTTCTCCTATGTCCTCAAGATAGTCAGATTTAATGAAGGCAAGCGTCTCCTGAGTTTTGAGGCCGAGTTTCGTTGCCGCAGGTTCAAAAGGGAGCTTATTTTTGGCCATCGATTCACGCAAGTTCTCATATGTCTTATTTGCGGATTCGAGGGCGAGGGGTCGGGCTTTATTTTCGAATAGAATGGACCTGATAGCCTCTTTTGCCTCGTCAAAGGACGCCGGTTTGCTTGGCCCTTCCTTGCCTTCATCGGTCTTGGTATGAAATACAAAAGCATCTTTATTCAGTTCGTAAATGCTCTTGACATCTTCTTCCGACACTTTTATCTTGTCGGCGAAATTTGTCAATGGGATGAAGATGTATGATATTTTGAATTTCGAATTATCCCTTTCGTAGTTCCGGCGGAGCTCTTCATCCGTCACCTTCACGTCTTTCGAGACGGTATCAGTCAATCTCTGTACCATGAGATTTTCCCGGATGAGCTCCTCAAAATTACGGGGATACATGCCGAGAGAATTTTTCAGGAAATATTCATAGACGCGGTCGTCGAACGCCCCGTTACGCAGGAAAAGACGGTGAGAGGTTATAAATCCGATGACATCCTTGTCCGACACTTTTATTCCTGCCACCCTGGCTTTATTGATGAGTATCAACCTGTCCCATGAGAGCTTTCCCAGGAACGCCTTATTTTTAAGGAGCGATTCTAGGGATTTAGAATCGTTGAAATAATTCAGCACTATCTGGCAGCGCACGCTTGCCATGCTTTGAGCGAAGTCGTCGAATGATACCCTCTTACCTCCGATCGTTCCTACGTATGCAGGGCCTTTCTTCTCGGAACGGCCGAGGTTCCCGGTGCCCCACAGGACGAAAGCGGGAAGGATCAATATCAATATGGCCCACAGGATCATCTTAGTTACGTTCTTGCTTCTCAATAGTTTCAGCATCATTACCTCCGTTTGTATCCTAGATTATATTTTATTGACCGTCCCAATTCAAGGAGAAAACAATAATAAATAACAAGTAGTGAATAGCGGGTAGCGAGTAGTGGGTGCCCTTGATTTTAAGCAGATGAAGAAGTATACTATATTAACTAACTAAAGAGGTGTTTATGTCCGTAAAAGAATCGAACCTGATCGGGCAACTATTGGTCCAGAAGGGGCTCATCACCGTAGAGGCGCTCGAAAGGGCTCTGCTCCAGCAGGAACATCTCCAGGAGCGACTGGGCGATATATTAATAAAAGCAGGCCTTGTAAGCGAAGATGATTTCTATAAGATATTATCCGAACAGTCCGGGGTCGCGTATGTGAAGCTGAAAGAGATCAAGATAGACCCCGCGGTGATAGAGAAGATACCGGCGAAGTTTGCCTGCCATTATGAACTGATCCCCATAGAGATATCGAACACCACGATAACGGTTGCCATGTCGAATCCCCTGGACATTCACACCATAGACGACATAAGGCTCCTCCTGAAGAAAGAGATAAAGGCGGTATTGTCGCCGAGGAGAGATATACTCGAGGCCATAAAGAAATATTACGGCGTCGGCGCCGAGACTATAGAGAAGATGTCCCCTGAGGCCGGAGGCGAGCGGATCGTGAACGTACAGGTCCAGGAGACACAGGACCTGGTAGAATCTGCGGAAGACGCCTCCATAATAAAATTCGTCAACCAGATATTGCTTGAGGCTTACAGGGACAGGGCGACCGATATCCATATAGAGCCGTATGAGAACGAACTTTCGGTCAGATACCGTATAGACGGCATCCTGCACGAGACGAAAGTCCCGCCATCGATAAAGAATTTTCAGTCTGCTATAATATCGCGTATAAAGATAATGTCAAACCTCGATATAGCCGAGCGCCGCCTACCACAGGACGGCAGGATCAAGATCCGCATAGGCCCCGAAGAGGTCGACCTGAGAGTCTCGATCCTTCCTACTCCGTTCGGCGAGTCAGTCGTTATAAGGCTCCTTTCGTCGAACATACGTTTCGGCCTGGAGAAACTGGGGCTCTTGAGGAAAGACCAGGAGATACTTGAGAGGATGATCAAGATGCCGCACGGCATAATATTCGTAACGGGCCCGACGGGAAGCGGCAAGACCACCACCCTCTACGCCTCTTTGAGCAAGATAAATACGAAAGACAAAAAGATAATAACGATAGAGGACCCGATCGAATACCAGCTTAAAGGAATAACGCAGATACAGGTACAGCCGAAGATAGACCTCACTTTTGCGAATGCGCTCCGGTCGATGCTTCGCCACGACCCGGACGTGATGATGGTCGGAGAGGTCAGGGATTACGAAACCGCCGAGATCACGATAAGGGTCGCCCTCACGGGGCACCTCGTATTTTCCACCATCCATACCAACGATGCCGCCGGCGGCGTTACCAGGCTGATAGATATGGGTGTTGAACCGTTCCTTGTGGCGTCGGCGGTGGAGTGTTTCATCGCCCAGCGCCTTGTCCGCGTGATATGTACCAAATGTAAACATGAGGTAAAACCCGACAAAGCAATTTTGAAGGACCTCGGCGTCTCCGGGCTCAATCTGTCGAAGGTGAAGATGTATGAAGGTAAAGGTTGTGACGCGTGCAGGTTCACAGGATATAAAGGCAGGACGGCCATCTATGAGATCCTGGAGATGAGCGAGTCGATAAGGGAA